>NZ_JBDJLK010000011.1:0-99488 GCF_039673335.1 Pseudomonas sp. TWI929 | reverse complement strand
GGAGTACGCGCTGCAGGCCCCATCCATGGGGCCTCAGCGCTTGACGGGCATCCATGCCCGTCACCTCCCTCCGCAAGCCCTTCGCTCGGCCTCCTGAAGTCGCAACCTGCGTCGCCTGAGCTACCGCGCGCTTAGAAGCAAAGTCAAAAGCCGAAGCAAGATCAAAAACACTCGGTACTGGCGTCGCGGCAGGCTCTGGAACGAACCACCCGCGCCTGTCGCGGTCTGCATGTGCTAAGCATATGCTTCATACCTTCGCAGGTGGGTTTGCCACCGCGCTTGTGTCATCATGCTCCGACCGCCGGTGAGTCTTTCTATAAGCCTTCTATGAACAAACCATACGCATTGCTGCTTGCCTTCGCCCTGCTCCAGGGCTGCCAGAGCCTGGCCCCGCAAAAGGCCGAGCCTCCCGTAGCCGAGGCCGGCAAGAGTGAGGCGGAAAAGCCCGTGGTGTATGGCTCGTTCAAGCAGGACACGCTCTATAGCCTGCTGGTAGCGGAGCTGGCCGGCCAGCGCAACCGCTTCGATATCGCCCTGGCCAACTACACCGACCAGGCAGCAAAAACCCAGGATCCAGGGATTTCCGAGCGCGCCTACCGCATTGCCGAATACCTCGGCGCCGACGAACCGGCACTGGACAACGCGCTGGTCTGGGCCCGCAACGACCCGCAAAACCTCGACGCCCAGCGCGCCGCCGCTATCCAGCTGGCCCGCGCCGGCCGCTATGACGACGCCATGGCCTACATGGAAAAGGTGCTGCAGGGCCAAGGCGACACCCACTTCGACTTCCTTGCCCTGTCCGCCGCCGAGACCGACCAGAGTACCCGCGACGGCCTGCTGCAAAGCTTCGAACGCCTGCTGGTGAAGTACCCGAACAACGGCCAGCTGGTGTTCGGCAAGGCCCTGCTGCTGAACCAGGACGGCAAGGCCGAAGAGGCCCTGGAACTGCTCGAATCACACCCGCCGCAAAATGGCGAAATCGCCCCGATCCTGCTGCGCGCCCGCCTGCTGCAGGCCCTGGACCGTGGCCCGGAGGCCCTGCCACTGCTGCGCGGGGCAATCCGCGACAACCCGGACGACAAGCGCCTGCGCCTGACCTACGCCCGCACCCTGGTCGAACAGGACCGCATCGCCGATGCCAAGGCCGAGTTCATCAGCCTGGTCCAGCAATACCCCGAAGACGATGAGCTGCGCTATTCCCTGGCCCTAGTGTGCCTGGAAAACAAAGACTGGGATGAGGCCGAAGGCTACCTGCAGGAACTGATCGAGCGCGACAGCAACGTCGACGCCGCGCACCTGAACCTGGGCCGCATCCGCGAGGAGCGCCACGACCCGGCCGCTGCCCTGCGTGAATACGCCCTGGTCGGCCCGGGCCCCGACTACCTGCCGGCGCAGTTGCGCCAGGCTGACATCCTGATTGCCAACGGCCGCAGCGCCGAGGCTTCGCGCCTGCTCGCCGAGGCCCGCGAGGCCCAGCCTGACCTCGCCATCCAGCTTTTCCTGATCGAATCTGAAAGCTACAGCAACAACAACAAGGACGCCCAGGCCAGCCAGGTGCTGCAGCAAGCCATCCAGCGCTACCCGGACGACCTCAACCTGCTGTACACCCGCGCCATGCTGGCCGAGAAGCACGACGATCTTGCCCAGATGGAAAAAGACCTGCGCACCATCATCGCCCGCGAGCCGGAAAACGCCATGGCCCTGAACGCCCTGGGCTACACCCTGGCCGACCGCACCACCCGCTACGCCGAAGCCAAGGCGCTGATCGACAAGGCCCACCAGTTGACCCCGGACGACCCGGCCGTGCTCGACAGCCTGGGCTGGGTCAACTATCGCCTGGGCAACCTGGACGCGGCGGAAACCTACCTGCGCCAGGCCTTTACCAGCTTCCCCGACCACGAAGTGGCCGCCCACCTGGGCGAAGTGCTGTGGGCCAACGGCAAACGCCGCGAAGCCCGCCAGGTCTGGGCCAAGGGCTTTGAAGCCCAGGCCGACAGCCCCATCCTGCGCAAGACCCTCCTGCGCCTGACCGGATCCGAGACTCTTTAACGCCATGTTCCTGCGCCATTGCATCACCTTCACCCTGATCGCCCTGCTGGCCGGCTGTGCCGGCTTCGGTAGCCGCGAGGCCCTGCAGGGCCACGGCGACCCGCAGCAATGGCGTGCCCATAAAGAGCAGCTGAGCAGCCTCGATGGCTGGCAGATCAACGGCAAGGTCGGCATCCGAGCCCCACGCGACTCCGGCAGCGGCACGCTGTTCTGGCTGCAACGCCAGGACTACTACGACATTCGCCTGGCCGGCCCGCTCGGCCGTGGCGCCGCACGCCTGACCGGCCGCCCCGGCGGCGTGGTGCTGGAAGTGGCCAACCAGGGCCGCTACGAGGCCACCAGCCCGGAAGCCCTGCTGGAAGAACAGCTGGGCTGGCAGTTGCCAGTCTCGCATCTGGTCTGGTGGGTACGTGGCCTGCCCGCCCCCGACAGCAAGAGCAAGCTGACCCTGGACGGCGACAGCCGCCTGGCCAGCCTCGACCAGGATGGCTGGCAGGTGCAGTACCTGAGCTACACCGAACAGAACGGCTACTGGCTGCCCGAGCGCCTGAAGCTGCACGGCAAGGACCTGGATGTAACCCTGGTGGTCAAGGACTGGCAGCCGCGCCAGCTGGGGCACTGATTTCATGCAAACGCTTACCCTGCCCGCCCCGGCCAAGCTCAACCTGTGGCTGCACATCATCGGCCGTCGCCCCGATGGTTATCACGAGCTGGAAACCGTGTTCCAGTTCCTCGAGCATGGCGACGAACTGAGTTTCGCCGTACGTGACGACGGCGTGATCCGTCTGCACACCGATATCGCGGCAGTTCCGCACGACAGCAACCTGATCGTGCGTGCCGCACGCAAGTTGCAGGAACAGTCCGGTACCACGCTGGGCGCCGACATCTGGCTGACCAAGGTGCTGCCCATGGGCGGTGGCATCGGTGGTGGCAGCTCGGACGCCGCTACCACCCTGCTGGCCCTCGCCCACCTGTGGCAGCTGGGCTGGGACGAAGACCGCCTGGCTGCACTGGGCCTGAGCCTGGGTGCCGATGTGCCGGTGTTCGTGCGCGGCCATGCGGCGTTCGCCCAGGGCGTGGGTGAACAACTGACCCCGGTTGACCCGGAAGAGCCCTGGTATGTCGTACTGGTGCCGCAAGTGTCTGTCAGCACAGTAGAAATTTTTTCACATCCACAGTTGACACGTGATTCGCTCCCCCTTAAGATGCGCCCCGTTCCCAAGGGAAACAGTCGAAATGACTGCCAACCGGTGGTAGAGCAGAATTACCCAGAAGTTCGCAATGCGTTGAATTCACTGGGGAAATTCACTGAGGCTCGACTAACCGGAACTGGAAGTTGTGTGTTTGGGGCCTTCCCAAGCAAAGCCGAAGCTGATAAAGTTCTGGCCCTTCTTTCAGCGACCCAAACAGGGTTTGTGGCGAAAGGAAGCAATGTTTCGATGTTGCATCGCAAGCTGCAAAGTCTGGTCAAGAAGTCGAGCGCATAAGCGTTCGCAGCAACAGATACAGGGGCGTCGCCAAGCGGTAAGGCAGCAGGTTTTGATCCTGCCATGCGTTGGTTCGAATCCAGCCGCCCCTGCCATTTTCCTTATACTCATCCAGGTATACCCTCAGCCTTCAGGTACTGCGCGTGTCCAAGATGATGGTCTTTACGGGGAACGCTAACCCCGATCTGGCTCGGCGTGTCGTACGTCAGCTGCATATCCCTCTCGGTGACGTCTCTGTCGGTAAATTCTCCGACGGCGAGATCAGCACTGAGATCAATGAAAATGTTCGCGGTAAAGACGTTTTCATTATTCAGCCGACCTGTGCCCCGACCAACGATAACCTGATGGAACTGGTAGTGATGGCCGACGCCTTCCGCCGCTCCTCAGCATCCCGAATCACCGCCGTGATTCCTTACTTCGGATACGCCCGCCAGGACCGCCGTCCGCGTTCGGCACGTGTAGCCATCAGCGCCAAAGTCGTCGCTGACATGCTCACTGTCGTGGGTATCGACCGTGTTCTCACCGTCGACCTGCACGCTGACCAGATCCAGGGTTTCTTCGATATCCCCGTCGACAACATCTACGGCTCGCCCGTACTGGTTGACGATATCGAAGACCAGCGTTTCGAGAACCTGATGATCGTCTCCCCGGACATCGGTGGTGTTGTGCGTGCACGCGCCGTCGCCAAGTCCCTGGGCGTCGACCTGGGTATCATCGACAAACGCCGCGAGAAGGCTAACCACTCCGAGGTTATGCACATCATCGGCGACGTCGAAGGGCGCACTTGCATCCTGGTAGACGACATGGTCGACACCGCCGGCACCCTGTGCCATGCGGCCAAAGCCCTGAAAGAACACGGCGCTGCCAAGGTTTACGCCTACTGCACGCACCCTGTCCTGTCGGGCCGCGCGATCGAGAACATCGAGAAGTCGGTACTGGACGAGCTGGTGGTGACCAACACCGTTCCGCTGTCTGCCGCTGCTCAAGCCTGTGACCGTATCCGCCAGCTGGATATCGCACCGGTTGTCGCTGAAGCGGTACGCCGCATCAGCAACGAAGAATCGATCAGCGCGATGTTCCGCTAAGCGGGACACGTGTTGATGTGAAGCGCCCCGCCCCAACCTGTGTTGGGGCGGGGCTTTTTTGCCATCCCCGTCTGGCGCTGGTCGCAAACGCCATTCGGGAGGCTATTTTGGAGAAACAAAATGACTGATTTCATCCTGAACGCCCAAGCGCGTACTGACCTGGGGAAAGGTGCGAGCCGCCGCCTGCGTCACGCCGCCAGCATCCCTGCCGTAGTTTACGGTGGCGATAAAGAAGCCCAATCCCTGACCATCGTGGCCAAGGAAATCGCCAAGCTGTTCGAAAACGAAGCTGCCTTCAGCCACGTTATCGAACTGAACGTCGACGGCGCCAAGCAGAACGTCGTGGTCAAGGCCATGCAGCGTCACCCAGCCAAAGGCTTCATCATGCACGCCGACTTCGTTCGCGTCGTTGCTGGCCAGAAGCTGACCGCCAAGGTTCCAGTTCACTTCATCGGTGAAGAAGCTCCGGTCAAGAAAGGCGGCGAAATCTCGCACGTTGTTTCCGAGATCGAAGTTTCCTGCGAAGCCAAAGACCTGCCTGAGTTCATCGAAGTCGACCTGACCAACGCTGAAATCGGCGCCATCATCCACCTGTCGGACCTGAAAGCTCCGAAAGGCGTAGAGTTCGTAGCTCTGGCCCACGGTGATGACAAAGCTGTTGCCAACGTTCACGCTCCACGCGTTGCTCCAGAAGCAGAAGGCGCTGCCGAGTAATCCACTCGCACGCCGGCGTTGATCGGGTTACAGTGCCGCGCGCCCTGTAACCCACCAACTCCAAGGAAGAGCCCCTGACGTGACCGCCATCCAGTTGATCGTTGGCCTGGGTAACCCCGGCCCCGAATACGAACAGACCCGGCATAACGCAGGGGCTCTTTTCGTTGAACGCATTGCCAGCGCCCAGCGCGTTTCGCTGACCGCTGACAAAAAATATTTCGGCCTGACGGCTAAATTCAGCCATCAGGGCAACGACGTTCGTTTGTTGATCCCCACCACCTACATGAACCGCAGCGGCCAGGCCGTGGCGGCCTTGGCCAATTTCTTCCGCATCAAGCCGGAAGCGATCCTGGTGGCACACGACGAACTCGACCTGCCTCCGGGTGTTGCCAAGCTCAAGCGCGGCGGCGGCCATGGGGGGCACAACGGCCTGCGCGACATCATCGCGCAGCTCGGTAACCAGAACGACTTCCACCGCCTGCGGCTTGGCATCGGCCACCCGGGTGACGCCAAACTGGTCTCCAACTTCGTCCTGGGTCGCGCGCCGCGCGCCGAGCAGGAGAAGCTCGACGCCAGCATCGATTTTGCCCTCGGCGTGCTGCCGGACGTGCTTGCCGGCGACTTCGCCAAGGCGATGCGCGAGCTGCACAGCCAGAAGGCCTGATTTCCTTTAGAGAGGGGAATACCCATGGGTTTCAATTGCGGCATCGTCGGCCTGCCCAACGTCGGCAAGTCCACCCTGTTCAACGCCCTGACCAAGTCTGGCATCGCGGCGGAGAACTTCCCTTTCTGCACCATCGAGCCGAACAGCGGCATCGTGCCAATGCCCGATGCGCGCCTGAATGCGCTGGCTGAAATCGTCAAGCCAAACCGCATCCTGCCGACCACCATGGAGTTCGTCGACATCGCCGGCCTGGTTGCCGGTGCCTCGAAAGGCGAAGGCCTGGGCAACAAGTTCCTCGCCAACATCCGCGAGACCGACGCCATTGCCCACGTGGTGCGCTGCTTCGAAGACGAAAACGTGATCCACGTTTCCAATAGCGTCGACCCCAAGCGTGACATCGAGATCATCGACCTCGAGCTGATCTTCGCCGACCTCGACAGCTGCGAGAAGCAACTACAGAAGGTTGCCCGCAACGCCAAGGGCGGCGACAAGGAAGCCCTGGCGCAGAAAGCCATCCTTGAGCAACTGATCCCGCACTTCACCGAAGGCAAGCCAGCGCGCAGCCTGATGAAGAACATGAGCGCCGAAGACAAGGCGGTCATCCGCGGCTTCCACCTGCTGACCAGCAAGCCGGTGATGTACATCGCCAACGTGGCTGAAGACGGCTTCGACAACAACCCGCACCTGGACGTGGTCAGGGCCATCGCCGAGGAAGAAGGCGCGGTAGTGGTGCCGGTATGCAACAAGATCGAAGCGGAAATCGCCGAGCTGGACGACGGTGAAGAGAAAGACATGTTCCTTGAGGCCCTGGGCCTGGAAGAGCCTGGCCTGAACCGCGTGATCCGCGCCGGTTACGAGCTGCTGAACCTGCAGACCTACTTCACTGCCGGCGTGCAGGAAGTACGCGCCTGGACCGTACGCGTCGGTGCCACCGCACCGCAGGCGGCCGGGGTTATCCACACCGACTTCGAAAAAGGCTTCATCCGCGCTGAAGTGGTGGCCTATGACGACTTCATCCAGTTCAAGGGTGAAGGCGGTGCCAAGGAAGCCGGTAAATGGCGCCTGGAAGGCAAGGACTACATTGTCAAAGACGGCGATGTGATGCACTTCCGCTTCAACGTCTAAGCGGCAATTTGGTTCCTGCTACACACAAAACCCCTTGAGAAATGAAACCTCAAGGGGTTTTTCTTTTCCAGCGAAAACACCAGGTAGAAATTTGATCCTCAACTGGGCCAAATTCCATCATGCTTCGTTCTTGGATAGGTCTTCCTGCCTATCAACCTGAACAATCGCGCTTCCTCCTCCCAACGACGCTGCCGTCCTGGGCCAACGCGCCCTCAGAAAACGGTTCTTCGCAACCCAGGCCAGACAAACCTTATTGCTCTGATTGCCGCCAAGTACCCTGTATGCGCTGTCATCCTCGCCGGCATAAAAACCGACATGGCCTTTGCCACTTTCCTTCGACTCTCTCCAGAACACCAGAATGGCTCCCCAGCGCGGATCTATCGGATCGCCAAATCGCTCCCATTGCCGAGCACCGAGTGGGTTGGCGGGCAATATCTCGTCAGGCATCGACGAACCCACGCAGTGGGCAACGAAGAGTCCGCACCAGGGCACGTCGTCATTGGCGTAATGGATGTCGAGGTTGTCGGCCCAGTTGAGGATGACCGGATTGCTCCTGGACCCGAGGTTTTCCTTGGTACCAATCAGGTTCTCTGCTTCGGCGATCCATGGCAGGAGCGCCTGTGATGGAACGGCAGGGGCACCGGAGAAGAGTGCTGCCGAAGTCTTGGGGCCAACAATACCATCCGCATCAAGCCCCGCACTTTGCTGGAAACGCTTGACCGCAGCGATAGTTCTACGACCCCAGATTCCATCTACCTCACCAGGAATGAACCCCTTGGCGACCAGCGCCTCCTGGATTTTTCTGACCGATATGTTTTCCATGTGCGTCTCCATGGATACAAGATAGAAGGCCTAGTTCTCCGGCAACAAATGACGTTAACTCTTCAAGTGTCGCAACAAGTGCTTCGGCGTCAGCCAGTGAGTTGAACGACCAGCGAAACATCCGCTACCCCGCTCGCCGCCACACCATTGGCCTTCTGGTATTCCTTGAGGCAGGCGACACTGGTCTGGCCGAACAGGCCATCGGCCTTGATGTCTGCGCCGTGGGCGGAGAGACCGAGTTGCACCAGGCGCACGTCCAGGCCTCGGGCCATGGGCGTCTGCAATGCCAGTGGGCGGCTACCGGGCTGCGGCCCGTCGTAGCAGCCAGGAGGGGTTGCATTCAGGGTGGCCGTGGAGATTTCCAGGCCGCGCACCACCAGCGGCAAGTCCAACCCCCAGTGCCCCAGACCAATCAGCCGGCTGAAAGCCTGAGTGCGATAGACCGTAGCGTGCAGTACCTTGTTGTCGTGGCCGGCAAGCCAATCCTCACGCGCTTCGACATAGGCCGTGATCCAGGCGCGTTCACCTGCAGCTTCGGGGCTGCCCTTGTCATGCACAACACGGTCACGAATAAGGCCCCAGGAACCGTGCACCGTGCTGTCGTAGACCACTGCCAGGCCGAGCGGCGTACTAATGCCGATGTCCTTGGCGGATTTTTCCGCGCGCTGCCAATATTTATCGTCGAAAAACTGATCTTGGGTCTCGCGCATGACCGGGTCATCGGCTGTGGCGCGCAGGATGTTGTGCAGGTGCCCCGCCCGGTCGAGTGCTGTGTCACATGCCTTCAGCGGAGCCAGGAATTGCTGGAGTTGATGGCTGAATCGCGCGCCAGGATTCAAACAATACCGCGCGATCAGTTCATACAAGTTGCCGGTGGACAGGGTCGTTTGCGATCGGCCGAAAGTCAGGTGGCCGGAGTCACCCTTTATAACGGTGACATTGCCGTAGTCACCCAGGACGCTCCCGGTTTCGAAGATGTTGACGATGGCCTGGGCGGTTCGTTTCTGTAGCGGAGTCAGCATGGATTTTCCCCTCACGTCTCGCGAGCTTCGCGCAGGCGAAGGGACTCGCCCAACAGCGAAGCGATGCTGCTCGCTCGTGCCTGCAATTAGCAATGGCCTGGGCACTTGCAAAGCAGTTCCGTGCCTCGCAAGCCCTGGCGAGCAGCCGGGTACGGCAGCGAGGATGCCTGAGATACCCTCGGCCGGCCTTCACTGAAAAGGCGTGCCGAGGGTCGCGCGGGGACAATACCTGGAGGGAATTTGCGCGCTGGGAGTCACCCCTGGCGCTTGAAACCCGAACACGACAACCTCCCCACATTTTCTGTGACGAGGAGCAACATCCTGCTCTGGTTCGGAGAGCTACACCTGCTCATCGATGCTGAATAAAAGGGTAGCTGTGAGTTTTCTATGCGTCTACCTGTACGACGAAGGACGCTTACTGTCGAACGGGCACTCTGCTTCAGCCGTTTGCCAGTCGATGCTAGCTACGTTGGCTACGGCATGAGGTTGCTGGGGCTGCTTTGCAGCCCATCGCGACACAAGGCCGCTCCTACAAGGGAACGCGCAACTTTGCCCCAGCGCATTTCCCCTGTAGGTGCGGCCTTGTGCCGCGAATGGGCCGCAAAGCGGCCCCGGAATTCAGCATCTAAGCTGTGATTCAGCGCCCTCCCCCCCTGGAAGCCCGCACCATGCCCGAAACCCCCGGTTTTAACTGGCAACGCTGGTTACCCGGCCTGGCCACCCTGCTCCACTACCAGCCTGCCTGGCTACCCAAAGACATCGCCGCCGGCCTGGTACTGACCACCATGCTGGTACCGGTGGGTATTGCCTACGCCGAAGCTTCCGGCGTACCCGGTATCTACGGCCTGTACGCCACCATCATCCCGCTGCTGGCCTATGCCCTGTTCGGCCCCAGCCGCATCCTGGTGCTGGGCCCGGACTCGGCACTGGCCGCACCGATTCTGGCGGTGGTGGTGCAGTACGCCGCCAGCGACCCACAACGGGCGATTGCCATCGCCAGCATGATGGCACTGGTCGCCGGGACGTTCTGTGTGATTGCCGGGCTACTGCGCCTGGGCTTCATCACCGAGTTGCTGTCCAAACCAATTCGCTATGGCTACATGAATGGCATTGCCCTGACAGTATTGATCAGCCAACTGCCCAAGCTGTTTGGCATCAAAGTCGACAGCGAGGGGCCGTTGCGCGACCTATGGCAGCTGGGCCAAGCGCTATTCGCCGGCCAAGGGCACTGGCCAAGCTTCATCGTTGGTGCCGGTAGCCTGGTGCTGATTCTGCTGCTCAAACCCTTCAAGCGCCTGCCGGGCATCCTGATCGCCGTGGTGCTGGCGACGTTGGCAGTGAGCCTGTTCAACCTCGACCAGATGGGCGTCAAGGTACTCGGCCAATTGCCCCAGGGCCTGCCCAGCTTCGTCTTCCCCTGGGTGAGCGACATCGACCTGGTCGAGGTGATACTGGGCGGGATTGCCGTGGCATTGGTGTCGTTCGCCGATACCAGTGTGCTGTCGCGCTCCTACGCCGCACGGCTGAAAACACCGGTCAACCCGAACCAGGAAATGTTCGGCCTGGGCGTGGCCAACGTAGCCTCGGGGCTGTTCCAGGGCATCCCCATCAGCAGCAGCTCGTCACGCACACCCGTGGCCGAGGCAGCCGGCTCGCAGACCCAGCTCACCGGCATCATCGGTGCGCTGGCGGTCACCCTGTTGCTGCTGGTGGCACCCAACCTGATGCAGCACCTGCCCAACAGCGCCCTGGCGGCCGTGGTGATTGCCGCGGCGCTGGGCCTGTTCGAATTCGCCGACCTCAAGCGCATCTTCCGCATGCAGCAATGGGAGTTCTGGCTGTCGTTCACCTGCTTCGTCGGCGTAGCGGTGTTCGGCGCCATCCCTGGTATCTGTATTGCAGTGGCGGTGTCGGTGATCGAGTTTCTGTGGGACGGCTGGAGGCCTCACCATGCCGTGCTCGGCCGCGCCGAAGGGCTGCGCGGCTACCATGATGTGCAACGTTATCCACAGGCCCGACGCATTCCGGGGCTGGTGCTGCTACGTTGGGATGCGCCGCTGTTCTTTGCCAATGCCGAGCAGTTCCAGAGCACGGTGATGGCAGCGGTGGACGAGTCGCCAACGCCGGTGCAGCGGCTGGTGATTGCCGCCGAGCCGGTGACCAGCATCGATATCACCTCGGCGGACATGTTGGCAGAGCTGGACCGGGCACTGGAGGCGCGCGGGGTGGAATTGCAGTTTGCCGAGATGAAAGACCCGGTGAAGGACAAGATGCACCGATTCGAGTTGTTCGAGCATATGGGGGAGAAGGCGTTTCATCCCACTGTGGGTGCGGCAGTGGACGCTTATCTGGAAGAGAGTGGGATTGACTGGCAGCCCTAGGCTTCTGGTGCTGGCCTCTTCGCGGGTTTACCCGCGAAGAGGCCCACGCCGTATCCGAAGCCGGTCGATCCAGATCAGCATGGCACTGGCATACACCGACACCGCCAGAAACAGCGCCATACGCACCGCAAACGCCTTGTAAACATCCTGCCCGCCGGCACTGTCCTGCACCGACTGCCCCAGCAAGATCAGCAGGGTGGTCAGGCAACTGACCCAGTACGCCGGGCTCTGCCGGTTCGGCACCGCCTGGTACAGCCGCCGCGCCTGCCAAAGAACGAACAGCAGCACCCACAGGAAAAACATCCACAGGTGCACGAACAGGCTCAGCGCCCCCCACACCAGTATCGCCAAAACCCCTGCAAGCAAGGTCGAGCCAATCAGCTCGCGGCTGGCGTGCCGCGCGCGCGTCTCTCCAGCCTGTTGCCCCACGCTCACTGCTTTCATGATCAGCGGCATGTACTGGTCCGGGGCGATCAGCGCCAGCAGGAATGCCGGCATCACGATCAGCGTGGCGCGCAACGCCACCCAGCTGACATGTTCGCTGCCCAGCAGCGGCGGCACCGGTTGCGCCGGTGCATCGGCCGGTTCGGGAAACATTACATGCGCCACGGCCGTGCCCAGCACCGCCAGCAGCATGCCCTTGGCCAGCGCTTCGACCACCGACAGCGCCAGGGTGAAGTCGCTGGTGCCGGCGGCGGCGATCATGGTCAGGCCAATCACCAGCAAGTTGGCCAGCAGGCCGTTGCCACCCTTCAGCGCATAGCGCAAGGTCAGAAAAACGCCCACGCCCACCAGCAATACCCCGCTCACCGGGGCATGGCGCAACAGCGGAATCAGCAATAACCCGCTGCCGCAAGCCAGCAGCACCAGCACCGCCAAGGCTGGTGCGGCGCGCAGTGGCAATGGCTGGCTGCGCATGGCCAGCAACAGTACCGCGAACACTGGCGCCAGGATCGGCACCGGCAGGCCGATGCCGAAGCTTACCGCCAGGCACAGCGCCACACCCCAGGCCAGGCGCAGGGCACGCAGCCGGCGCAGCTCAATAGGCATACGACAGCCAGCTCATCAGCCACATGAACGCGCGGCCCAGCAGGTTCAAGGGGTTGCCTTCGCTGGGCAGGGCCATGACTTCGGCCTGGCCACCCACACGCAAGCCGGACTTGTCTGCAAGCTGGTCACGGTCAAGCTCGACGATCACCGGGAAGCGCTGCGCCGAGCGCAACCAGTCGCGGCTGTTCTGTACAGTCGGCAAGCTACCGGGTGCCGCGGGCTGGCCGACGCTCACGCCATAGCCGATGCTGCGGACCTGCCCTTTCAGCACCATGCCGGGCAAGGCATCGATTACCACCAGCACCGGGGCGCCGGGGCGCAGGCGGCCGAGGTTGTTCTCGGTCATGTCGGCACTTATCCACACGTCGTGGATGGCAATCAGGGTCATCATCGGGCTGCCAGCACCGACGTAATGGCCAACATCGGTGCGCAAGTCGGTGATCAGCCCATTGGCGTCGGCCCGCACCACAGTGCGGGCCAGGTCCAGGCGGGCTTTTTCCACGTTGGCTGCGGCGCTGCGCAGTTGCGCGTTGTCGGCTTCGGCCCCGCCTTGCTGCTCACGCGCCCGCTCCACTTCGGCACGGGCGGCCGCCACCTGGCTGATGGCCTGGTCGCGGGTCGCCTGCGCGCCTTCCAGGCGGCGGACCGACACCGTGCCGGGGTCTTCGTCGATCAACCGCTTGAGCCGCTCGGCATCCTGGCGTGCCTTGCGCTCGTTGGCCTGGGCCGCCACCAGCGCCGCCTGGGCCGAGTCGATGCCGGCGGTGCTGGCACCGATCTGCCGGCGCACGGTATCCAGGTCTGCTTCGGCGCGAGCCAGGGCAATGCGGTATTGCTCCTGATCGAGCTCGAACAACACATCGCCCTGGCGCACTTCCTGGTTGTTGCCCACCGCCACGCGCTTGATCTGGCCGGCCACCTCGGCAGCCACCGGGACCACGTAGGCCTGCAGACGGGCCTGCTGGGTGTAGGGGGTGAAGCGGTCGGCCAGCAGGTACCAGACCAGGCTGACGATGATCAGTATCAGCACCCAGCGCATGCCGCGGTCGGGGGCTGGCGGCGTGTCTGCGGGGTCGCTCATTTCGGCTCACCTTGTTCAGGGTCGGCGGGGGCTGGCTCGTCGAGCAGGTCGCCCCAATCGGTACGGTTTTGCATTTGCTGGCGGGTGGCGCGGTCGATCGGCCTGTGGGTGTTGTCCCAGCCACCGCCCAACGCTTTGTACAGGGTCACCAGGCTGCTCACCGCATTGCCGCGGCTGACCAGGTAACCATCTTGCTGCTGCAACAGCAGTTGCTGGGCGTCTAGCACGCGCTGGAAGTCGGCGAAGCCTTCCTGGTATTGCGAACTGGCCAGGTTCAGCGAACGCTGGGCGGCCTGGGAGGCGTCCTGGCGAATGCTGGCGCTCTGTAGCGAGCGCACCAGGCCGCTGGCGGCGTCGTCGGCCTCGCGCGCAGCCTCGCGCACGCTCTGGTGATAAAGCTCGATCAGTTGCTGCAGGCGGGCGTCCTCGACCCGCACGGCATTCTTGCGCCGCCCGTAGTCAAATGGGTTCCAGATCAGGCTCGGGCCTGCCGCCAGGTCGAAGGTGTCAGGTAGATGGTTGGCCGACAAAAAGGTCCAGCCGATGCTGCCGAGCAGGCTCAGTTGTGGGTACAGATCCGCTTCGGCCACGCCCACCAGGGCCGACTGCGCCGCCACCGCCTGCTCGGCTACGCGAATGTCCGGGCGCCTTTGCAGCAGGCTGGCGGGCACGTCCTGCAACACTGCACGGTCCGGCAGCGGCAACTGGCCGTAGCGCGCGCCCAGCGCCGGCAGCGGCCCTGGCGGCCTGCCAAGCAGCGAACACAATATGTTGCGCAAGGCATTGAGCTGGTTCTCGAACTCAGGGATCGTGGCCTGGGTGGCCAGGTACTGGGTGCGCGCC
Organism: Pseudomonas sp. TWI929; assembly: GCF_039673335.1. Taxonomy (NCBI): domain Bacteria; kingdom Pseudomonadati; phylum Pseudomonadota; class Gammaproteobacteria; order Pseudomonadales; family Pseudomonadaceae; genus Pseudomonas; species Pseudomonas sp. TWI929. The sequence continues at coordinate 85,165 of NZ_JBDJLK010000011.1, read as the reverse complement.
TGTTGCCAGTCCAGTTCGTCGTTCTCGCCGTGGCGGAACAGCCGCTCGGTAATCTCCAGGCTGCGCGCCTGGCGCTTGGCGTTTTCCTCGGCGATAGCCAGCCGCGCCTCGGCGGTGCGCAGGGCGAAGTAGGTGTCGGCCACCTGCGCGCGCATAAGCAGCATGGCATCGGCGTAGTTGGCCTGGGAGGCGAAGTAGACGGCATCGGCGCTTTCGATGGCGCGGCTGAAGCGCCCCCAGAAGTCGATTTCCCAGCCGATGTCGAAGCCCACGCTGGATTGCCAGAATACCGAGTCGCGGGCAGTTGCGGTGCCGGACTGGTCCTGCTTCAGGTACAGGCTTTGCGCGCGCAGTTGCTGCAGTTGTGGATAACGGCCGGTCTGCACGATAGCCAGTTGTGCCCTCGCCTCGGCGATGCGCAGGCCGGCCACGCGCAGGTTGGTGTTGTTGGCATCGGCTTCGGCGATCAGGGCATCCAGGCTCGGGTCGGCGAACACCGTCCACCACTGGCGCAAGTCCGGTGCCGCAGCGCTGCGCCCGGCCTGCTCCAGCAGTGGCGTGCTCCAACTGTCCAGCCAAGGGTCCTGGGGCTTCACGAAGTCCGGGCCGACCTGGGTACAGCCTGCCAGTACCATCAGCAGCCCCAGGCCATAGCAGCGTTTGGGCATGGCTGGCCCTGGCTCAGGCTGCAGGTGGTGCCGGCTGCTCCGGCACCTGCAGCGCGACCCATTGCCAGAACAGCACGTAGGTCACACCGAGGATCACCGGGCCGATAAACAGCCCGATGATCCCCTTCACCACCATGCCGCCCAATGCCCCGATCAGCACCACCGGCATCGGTACGTCCACACCGCGCCCCAGCAGCAAGGGCTTGAGCACGTTATCGGCAAGGCCGGCAACGAAGGTGTAGATGGCGAAGATGATGGTCGCGGCGGTAAAGCCCTCGACGTTGAACACATAGATGATCACCGGCACCGTGACCAACGTGGCCGGGGCTTGGGCAATCCCCAGCATAAGGATGACGATGGCCAGCATGCCGGCCCCTGGCACCCCTTTGATCACGAAGCCGACGCCGATCAGCAGCATCTGGATGAAGGCGATGCCGATCACGCCCTGGGCCACGGCACGAATGGTCGCGGTACACAGTTGAGCCAGCGGCTTGCCGCGATCCTCGCCGGATACCCGCATGGCAATGCGCTGCGCCGCGACTTCACCGCGCTCGCCGAAGGCCATGATCACGCCAGAAATGATGATCGCGCCGACGAACAGCAGAAATGCACCACCGGCACTGGCCGCAGCACCCAGCACCGTAAGCCCGGCGCCCTTGAGCTGGGGCATCCACTGGTTGAGCACACTGGCCATGTTTTCCGATGCCGACAGCCACAACGCATACAACCTCGGCCCGATCAGCGGCCAGGTCGCCACCGACTCGGACGGGGCCGGCACGCTCCAGGAACCGCTTTTGAGCAGCGTCACCAGGCTGTCCACCGATTCGCCGATGGACATCACCACCAGGTAGATCGGCACCAGCAGCACGACCAGCACCAGCAACACCACCAGCGTTGCCGCATACCCATGTTTCAACCCTGTCCCCTGCTGGATGCGGCGATGCAGCGGATACAGCGTCACCGCGAGAATGACTGACCACAGCATCAATTCCAGAAACGGCTGGAACACCTGGAAGGCGAACATCACCAGGACAGCCACCAGGCCTGCCTTGATCAGCACGTCGAGCAAGCCCCGCGACAGGGCGCTGTCCAGCTTGAAACTCGGCTGCATACTGTACCTCCGAACGTTCAATGCGCCAGGAGGGCGCGATTCAGTGGCCCGTTTCAGGGCTTGCCTGCACAGGTTTGTCGTCATTCAGTTGCCGCGCCAGGGCCATCATTACCAGGGGCACTACCGCCATCGACAAGGTAATGGCCAGCACCAGCAGGTCGTGTACCTGCTGGGTCAGCACCTGATGGTCAAGCGCCAGCTTGAACACCACAAAAGCAAACTCCCCGCCCGAGGCCAGCACCACCCCCAGGCACAGCGCCTGAGCCTGGTTGAGCCCACCGACCGTGCGCCCCAGGCCATACAGCAAGGGCAGCTTGATGACCACCAGCAGCAGGGTCAGCCCCAGTACCACCAGCGGCATGCCGAACAGCAGGCGCAGGTCGGCGCTCATGCCCACCCCGACGAAGAACAGCCCCAGCAGCAGGCCCTTGATCGGTTCGATCTGGTTTTCCAGTTCGTGGCGAAAAGGCGACTCGGCCATCAGTACGCCGGCCAGGAATGCCCCCAACGCCATCGACACGCCCACATGCTCCATCAGCCAGGCGGTGCCCAGTACCACCAGCAAGGCCGTTGCGGTCGACAGTTCGGGCAGGCCAGAGCCCACCGTCCACTTGAACACAGGGGTCAGCAAGTAGCGGCCAAAAATGATCAGCACACCAATGCCGACAGCCACAGCCAGCAGCGGCCAGCTACCTTCGTCGGCAGTGCTTACGCTGCCACCGAGCAGTGGCACCACGGCAATCAATGGAATGGCGGCAATGTCCTGAAACAGCAGGATGGCCACGGCCAGGCGGCCGTGAGGTTTGCCCAAATCCTTGCGCTCGGCCAGCACCTGCAGGCCGAACGCGGTCGATGACAACGCCAGCCCCAGGCCCAGCACAATTGCCGCCGACTTCGACTGGCCGAATAGCAAGTACGCCAACAGGCCCAGTGCGACTGCCGTCAGCCCCACCTGCAGCGAACCGACGCCAAACAGCGCCCGGCGCATGGCCCACAGACGCCGTGGTGACAGTTCCAGGCCAATGACGAACAGCAGCATGACCACGCCCATTTCCGACAGCCGCGCCACGTTGTCCGGGTTGTCGAGCAGGCCAAGCACAGAAGGGCCGATCAGGATACCTGCCAGCAGGTAACCCGGTACCGCCCCCATTTTCAAACGCTGCGCCAGCGGTACCAGCAACACCACGGCCAGCAAGAACACCACTGTTGCCTGCAACAGGCTGCCATCATGTGGCATAGGCTCACACCCTCGCTGCTCGCCCCGCGGGGAGAGGATCAGAAACGCTGGTCAACGACCTTGAATGGGTAGGCCACAGCCTGGTACTTGCCGATCTTGCCGCGCTTGGGCAGTTTCACCACTTCGTCGCGGGTGATGTCCTTGTAGGGGATGCGGCTGAGCATGTGGCTGATGATGTTCAACCGGGCACGGCGCTTGTCATTGGAATGGGCCATGAACCACGGCGCCCAGGACGAATCGGAAGCGGCGAACATATCGTCGCGGGCACGGGTATAGTCATCCCAGCGGGTATACGACTTGAGGTCCATCGGCGACAGCTTCCACAGCTTGCGGCCATCGTTGATGCGGTCCTGCAGGCGGCGGGTCTGCTCTTCGGCACTGACTTCCAGCCAGTATTTGATGAGGATGATGCCCGACTCGACCATCATCTTCTCGAACAGCGGCACCACGGTGAGGAACTTGCTGCTCTGCTCTTCGCTGCAGAAGCCCATCACCCGCTCGACGCCGGCACGGTTGTACCAGCTGCGGTCGAAGATCACCACTTCGCCAGCGGCCGGCAAGTGGCCCAGGTAGCGTTGCACGTACATCTGGGTTTTTTCCCGCTCGGTCGGCGCCGGCAGCGCCACCACGCGGAACACCCGCGGGCTGACGCGCTCGGTAATGGCCTTGATGGTGCCACCCTTGCCAGCGCCATCACGGCCTTCGAAGATAATGCACACCTTCAGGCCCTTGGCCACCACCCACTCCTGCAGTTTCACCAGTTCTACATGCAGGTTCTTGAGCTCTTTTTCGTAGGCCTTGCCGCCCAGTTTTTCCTGTGGGTCTTGGTCGGGTTTTTTCCTGGACGACTTGGACATGGCACTCTCCTTAGGCGAATGAAGAGTCAGTATGGTCGATCCATGGCGGTTTGCCGCTTCGCTGGTTGCTCTCGCAGCTTTTGCATCTATCTCATTGATTTTGCGGGGTGCTGCAGGAGCGGTGTTACCTGCAAATGCGCCGTTGAGGCTGCTGACGCATTCGCGGGTGAACCCGCTCCAACAGGGTATGCGGTACCCTTGTGGACGCGTTACTTGGCCAGCTTGTTGTAGCTGGTCATCAAGTTGCGGTAGTCCGGGATATGGTTGGAGAACAGGGTCCCCAGCCCTTCGATGTCATTGCGCCAGTCCCGGTGCAGCTCGCAGGCCACGCCGAACCAGGTCATCAGTTGCGCCCCGGCAGCCTCCATGCGCCGCCAGGCCGAGTCCCGGGTCAGTTCGTTGAAGGTGCCGGAGGCATCAGTGACGACGAACACTTCGAAGCCCTCCTCAAGCGCTGACAGCGCCGGGAAGGCCACGCACACTTCCGTGACCACACCGGCGATCAGCAACTGCTTCTTGCCGGTGGCTTTTACCGCTTTGACGAAGTCCTCGTTATCCCAGGCATTGATGTTGCCGGGGCGTGCAATGTACGGGGCGTCGGGGAACTGCTCTTTAAGTTCGGGCACCAGCGGGCCGTTGGGGCCAGTCTCGAAACTGGTGGTGAGGATGGTCGGCAGCTTGAAGTACTTGGCCAGGTCCGACAGGGCCAGGACATTGTTCTTGAAGCGATCAGGGTCGATGTCCCTTACCAGCGAGAGCAGGCCGGTCTGGTGGTCGACCAGCAGTACGGCAGCGTTGTTCTTGTCCAGACGCTTGTATTGGAAGGCCATGGCGGATCTCCTTGCTTCTGCGGGTTGGGTGTATGAGCGTAGGCAAGGATGCAGGACTGGAGGGACCGTCAGTCAGTTAGCTCGTTGTTGGCTGTACAGCCAACACACAAATCATGTCAGTACTCACGCCGCTTGCGAAACGCCCAGCGCCCCACCAGCACGGTAAAGGTCGCCACCAGCGCCACCAGCACCCAGAAGCCATGGGGGTTTTCCGCCAGGGGTACACCGCCGACGTTCATGCCGAAGAAGCCGGCGATGATGTTGATCGGCAGCGCCAGCACGGTTACCACGGTCAGGGTGAACAGGGTGCGGTTGGTCTGCTCGTTGAGCTTGGCGGCAATTTCTTCCTGCAGCAGTTTGATCCGCTCGCCCAGGGCGGTGAGGTCGCTGATCACCAGGGTGAATTCTTCAGTGGCGGCGCGCAGCTGGCGTATATCCTGCTCTTGCAACCATTCGGGCGGCCTGTTGAGCAGCCGCAGCAGCGCCCCTGGCTCCAGCGCCAGCAGGCGCTGCAAACGCACCAGCACCCGGCGCATGCTACCCAGTTCGGCACGGTTGTCGCTGAGGCGCTGGGACAGTAACTGGTCTTCGATGCGATCAACGCTGGTGGTGGTTTCGCGCACGATCTGGGTCAGCACATCGCCTTGGTCGCGCAGCAGGTGCACCAGCAGCTCGATGGGCGAATGAAAGCGCTCGCCATGCTTGACCGACGAGCGCAGCTTGTCCACCGAGTGCAGTGGCTGCAAGCGCGCGCTCACCAGCAGTTGGCTGCTGGCACAGGCCCACAAGGTGGAGATGTCCGAAGACACCAGGCCGAAGTTGAACACCACATCGTTGACCACCGCCAAAAGCGCCGAGTCGGCGTGCTCGATACGGGTCGAGCGGGAGCCCTCACGCAGCGTTTCGAAGAAGGCGTCGGGCAATTGCAGGTGGGTACGCAGCCAGCGCTCGCAGGCAGCATGGGCCAGGTTCAGGTGCACCCACAGGAACTCACCGGGCTCCAGCGGCTGGCCGAGCTTGTGCAGCAACTGCGCCGAGTCGATTTCGCGCCCGGGCTGGCCGGGGCGAAAGGCGAAGGCGTAGAGCAGGCCGAAAAGGTCGTGCTCCTGGGGCAGGTGCAGCGCGGGATGGCCCATTCGAACTCGCAATGAGGCACGGGGAGATGGCAGAAATGTTGCTGAATGTTCGTTGCAGTCAGATGACAGCTGGATAGCTGCTGTGGACCTCTGTGGGAGAGGCCCACGGAATCACTTCACAAATTCCTGAACTGATTATTTGCCCCCAGCGATTTTTCCCCTCCCCAACCGCCACCAGAATCGCTGACCACAATCAAAAAAAACCGTGAGGCCACTCCCGTGGACCAGACACTCCAGGTACGGCAAGCCGCCGCCGACCTCGTTGCCGCGTTTGCCAGCAACGACACCGCCCGCTATTTCGCCTGCTTCAGCGAAGATGCCACTTTCCTTTTTCACACCTTGCCGCAACCGCTACTGTCGCGCCGCGCCTACGAAGAACTCTGGGCCCAGTGGCAGGCCGAGGGTTTTGCCGTGCTCGCCTGCGAGTCGGGCAATGCCCATGTGAGCCTGCAAGGTGACATGGCGATTTTCATGCACGATGTGGCCACGCATATCCGCATTGCCGGCGAAGAGCACCAACTGAGCGAGCGCGAGACCATCGTTTTCCGCCGCCACGGCGATCAGTGGCTGGCTTGCCACGAGCACCTGTCGGTCGTATCGCCAGCCTGATCACCTTTTTACGCGGCCCTGCCGCCCTGCCATCGCACCCACAAGAAGGCCCGCGCATTGCGCCGGCCCACAACAACTGCGCTGGAGCATCACCATGAGCCACTCGACCGGTATCGAGACCAACGGCGTCGAACAGATCCCCGCCGATCAACGCGACGCTTCCCCGCTGGACCTGTTCCGCCTGATCTTCGGCGGCGCAAATACTTTCGCCACGGCCGTGCTGGGCAGCTTCCCGGTGTTGTTCGGGCTGTCGTTTCAGGCCGGTGTGTGGGCAATTTTGCTCGGCGTTGCCGTCGGCGCACTGATCCTTGCACCCATGGGCCTGTTCGGCGCGCTCAACGGCACCAACAACGCCGTTTCGTCGGGCGCGCACTTTGGCGTGCACGGGCGCATCGTCGGCTCGTTCCTGTCGTTGCTCACCGCCGTGGCGTTCTTCTCGCTGTCGGTGTGGAGTTCGGGCGATGCCCTGGTCGGTGGCGCCAAGCGCCTGGCCGGCCTGCCGGAAACCGACCTGACCCTGGGCCTGGCCTACGGCCTGTTCGCAGTGCTGGTGCTGGTGGTGTGCATCTTCGGCTTCCGCTTCATGCTGTGGGTCAACAAGATTGCCGTGTGGGCATCGAGCCTGCTGTTCCTGCTGGGCATCGTCGCCTTTGCCGGGCCGTTCGATGCCGGCTACGCGGGCAGCGTCAACCTTGGCCAGGCGGGTTTCTGGGCGGCGTTCGTCGGCGCGGCGATCCTGGCCATGAGCAACCCGGTGTCGTTCGGCGCCTTCCTTGGCGACTGGTCGCGCTACATCCCGCGTGAAACACCCAAGGCGCGCATCATGCTGGCGGTGATCGCGGCCCAGGGCGCGACGCTGATCCCGTTCCTGTTCGGCCTGTGCACCGCTACCCTGGTAGCGACCCAGGCCCCGGACTACATCGCCGCCAACAACTATGTGGGTGGCCTGCTGGCGGTGGCGCCGAGCTGGTTCTTCCTGCCGGTGTGCCTGATTGCAGTGATCGGCGGCATGTCCACCGGCACCACCGCGCTATACGGCACCGGCCTGGACATGTCCAGCGTGTTCCCACGCCTGCTCAGCCGCGCCGGCGCCACGTTGCTGATTGGCGTGCTGGCGATCGGCTTCATCTTCATCGGCCGCTTCACCTTCAACCTGGTGCAGAGCGTGTCGACCTTCGCCGTGCTGATCATCACCTGCACCAGCCCCTGGATGGTGATCATGATCCTTGGCTTGATCACCCGACGCGGCTTCTACCACGCTGATGATTTGCAGGTGTTCACCCGCGGCCAGCGCGGTGGCCACTACTGGTTCCTGCATGGCTGGAACTGGCGCGGCATGGGGGCGTGGATCCCCAGCGCGGCAGTCGGCCTGTGCTTCGTCAACTTGCCGGGGCAGTTTGTCGGCCCACTGGGCGACCTGGCTGGCGGCATCGACCTGAGCCTGCCGGTTACCCTGGGGCTGGCCGGCGTGCTGTACCTGGTGCTGCTCAACCTGTTCCCTGAACCTGCTGGCGTGTATGGCCCCCAAGGCCCGCGTTGGGTGCGTTGCAAAAGCACTGCGCACACGCCGGTGATTACTGCCGAAATGGCCTGACTGGAAACCGACCATGACCACTTCCCACTACATTGCCGGCCGCTGGGTCGAAGGCCAAGGCAGCGACTGCATCAGCGTCAACGACCCTGCGCTGGGGCAACCGTTCACTGAGCTGATGGCTGCCAGTGTCGCCCAGGTCGACCAGGCCGTAACCGCCGCCCGTGGCGCCCTGCCCGCCTGGAAAAACACCAGCGCCAGCGAACGCGCCGCCTACCTGCGCGGCTTTGCCGAACAGCTCGGGCAGCGCCGTGAAGCACTGATTACCTTGCAGATGCGCAACAACGGCAAGCCGCGCCATGAGGCGGAAATCGACCTGGACGACGCCATCGCTACCTTCAACTACTACGCCGAGCTGGCCGAGCAGTTGCCGTCGAAAAACCGTGATGTACCGCTGGCGGCACCTGGCTTCAGTGCCCGAACCCGCCTGGAGCCGGTGGGCGTGGTCGGCTTGATCGTGCCGTGGAACTTCCCGCTGGTGACCAGCGCCTGGAAGCTCGCCCCGGCCCTGGCTGCCGGCTGCACCGTGGTGCTCAAGCCTTCGGAGGTCACCCCGCTGATCGAGCAGGCCTATGGCCAGATCGCCGACACCCTGGGCCTGCCGGCCGGGGTGCTGAACATCGTCAACGGCAAGGCTGAGACCGGCGCCGCACTGAGCAACCACAACGGCCTGGACAAGCTGTCGTTCACTGGTAGCAACAGCGTCGGCAGCCAGGTGATGCGCAGTGCCTCGGCACAGTGCCGGCCGGTAACGCTGGAGCTGGGCGGCAAGTCGGCAATCGTGGTGTTCGATGATTGCGATGTCGACCAGGCGGTGGAGTGGATTGTCGCCGGCATCAGCTGGAACGCCGGGCAAATGTGCTCGGCCACTTCGCGGCTGCTGGTACAGGACGGCATTGCCGATGCGCTGCTGCCGCGCTTGCAGGCAGCACTGGAAAACCTGCGGGTGGGTAACCCGTTGACCGAAGAGGTCGACATGGGCCCGCTGACCAGCCAGGCGCAATGGCTGAAGGTGGCCAGCTACTTTGCCACGGCGCGGGAAGAAGGCCTGCAGTGCCTGGCCGGTGGCAAGGCGCTGGACCGGGACGGCTGGTTCGTCAGCCCGACGCTGTATGCCGATGTACCGAAAGACAGCCGCCTGTGGACCGAGGAAATCTTTGGCCCGGTGCTGTGCGCACGGCGCTTTGCCACCGAGGAACAGGCGATTGCCGAAGCCAACGACAGCCGCTTCGGGCTGGTGGCGACGGTGTGCTCTGCGGACCTTGAGCGCGCCGAGCGGGTGGCCGATGCGCTGGAGGTGGGCCATGTGTGGATCAACTCGGTGCAGGCGGTGTTCGTCGAGACCTCGTGGGGCGGCACCAAGGGCAGCGGGATCGGACGGGAGCTGGGGCCTTGGGGGTTGTCGGCCTACCAGTCAGTCAAGCATGTAACGCGGTGCCTGGGCTGATATTGCAATCACCTGTACCGGCCTCTTCGCGGCGGTTCGGCGCCCCGATAAACCCGCTCCCACAGGTACTCCACAGTACTCAGGGCTTGTGATTTCCCTGTGGGAGCGGGTTTACCCGCGAAGAGCGCGGCACAGGCGATACAAAACTTCCTTTCGCGTGACTTTCCCCTCCGCCCGCAAAGTCCCACTTCCTGGTACCCCCACAATCACAACACCAGGCCGGACCACCCATGCACCCTCAACGCACAGCCCTGCACAACGAACTGCACGCCCGCCCGTCGCTGTACTTCGACGGCCCGGCGCATGTCTTCCACCTGGCCCTGCTCGGCGGCGATGCCGCCTGTGCGGCACTGCTGCAACGTTGCTGCCCGGATGCACTGGACATCACCGCCGCCCAAGGCATCACCCACCTGGGTGGCCAGCCGTTCAAGTGGGAACGGCACACCGAGTTCTTCACCCTGACCCTGGTAGTGCCCTGCACTGCCGCCGACACCGAGTGGCAAGCCCTGCCAGCGCAGTTGGCCGACGCTATTGCCCCGCAGGCGGCGCAAGTGATCAATGCGGTGCAGGTGCTGGTACGCGACGAACAGGGCCTGGACCTGCACCACTACGGTTTCAAGGACCCGTGCGGCTCGTGTGTGGGCGGCGGTGATGCGGTGGTGTGGAGCGATTTCCGCCTGACCGAGGATGGCACCAACCGCTTCCTGTTCATCAACCGCCGCCTCAATGCCTACCGCCAGGGCCGTATGATCCGCCGCCTGCTGGAGATCGAGACGTACCGCATGATGGCCTCGCTGACCCTGACCACGGCCAAGGCCCTGAGCCAGGAGCTGGACGCCTTCGACAAAACCCTGGTAAGCCTCTCGGAGCGCAGTGCCGGGGGCGATGGCCATGATTCCAAGGGGCTGCTGGAAGCCATTGCCCAACTGTCACGCCAGGTGGTCAGCCGCACGGTGAAAACCCGCCACCGCTTCGGTGCCACACAAGCTTACGCACAACTGGTGTTTGAGCGCTTGAGCGAACTGCGGGAAAGCCACGTGGGCGATTGCCAGCGCCTGGGGGTGTTCATCGAGCGCCGGTTCAAGCCGACGGTACGCTACTGTGCGGCCACCGAGCAGCGGCTGGAGCAGTTGGCGAAGAACGTAGCCAACCTGGGCGACCTGCTGCAGGCGCGGGTACAGGTGGAAATGGAGGAGCAGAACGCCGGGATCCTGCACAGCCTCAACGCCCGGGCCGATGCCCAGGTGAAAATCCAGCGGGCGGTGGAGGGGCTGTCGATCATTGCCATCACCTACTACCTGCTGAATTTGTTCAAGCTGCTGTATGGCGGGCTGAATGTGCTGGGGTTGGGGCTGACGGCGCGGGATGGGTTGTTGGCCATGGCGCCGCCGGTGTTGCTGGTGCTGTTGGTAATACTGCTGAGGATCAGGCAGGCCAAGCAGCATTGAGGCCATGGGGGCGCTTTGCGCCCCTATCGCGACACAAGGCTGCTCCTCAGGTGTGGGAGCGGCCTAGTGCCGCGAATGGGCTGCAAAGCAGCCCTCCGGCATTTACACCGACTCGTCAGCCGGGCGCCCGTTCTCTTGCACCAACACCATGCTCTGCGGCGAAGACAGCGCAATGCCTTCATCACGCAAGCGCCCAAGAATGGTAAACAGCAGATCGCTACGGGTACCCGACACCTGCCGTGGCCCCGCTACATAGCCACTGACACCAATCACCATGCCGCTGGTAGTCAGGTCCTTGAACGACACCGACGTAGCCGGCGCATCCAGAATCGCCTCGTGCTCGTGGTACGCCGCCAGCAACAGCTCACGCACATGGTTGGCATCGGTCTCCAGCGGCAAGGTCAGGGTAATACCGACCACGCCCAGCGCGTTGCCCATGGTCACGTTGCGCACGTTCTGCGAGATGAACTGCGAGTTGGGCACGATCACCGTCGAACGGTCAGACATCTGGATCTCGGTGGCGCGCACGTTGATACGCCGGATATCACCCTCCACACCGGCCAGGCTGACCCAGTCGCCCACTTTCACCGGGCGCTCGGTAAGCAGGATCAGGCCGGAGATGAAGTTCTGCACGATCTGCTGCAAGCCGAAACCGATACCTACCGACAGGGCACTGACCACCCAGGTAAGGCTGGTGAGGTTGATGCGCAGGGTCGACATCACCAGCATGGCCAGGAAGATGAAGCCCAGGTAACCCACCAGGGTCACCAACGAGGCCCGCATGCCGGCGTCCATGTCGGTTTCCGGCAGCAGGCGGTCGCTCAGCCAACGCTTGACCACGCGGATGGCGAACAGGCCACCGAGGAACATCACCACCGCCAACAGGATGTCCTGGGGGACGATGTTCATGTTGCCGAGCACCCTACCACCGGTACCGTCCCAGTCACCCAGGCTGAGCAGCAACTCGCTGGGGCTGGTGCCCGAGGGCATAAGCGCCAGCAACAGTGCCAGGAACAGCACCACGGTGCGGCCGATGCCGGCCAGGACGGTGCTGGCCTGCGCCTGGTGGCGAGGCGCCAGGCCCAGGGTCGAGGCCAGCGCCAGGCCGCCTGGTAGGCGTGGCGACAGCAGGGTTTCACACAGGTCACCGAAGAAGGTGGTCAGCAGGTAGGCACAGGTGATCACCAGGCTGACCCACAGCAGCTTGGCAGTGAGGAAGTAGGCAAGCGTCAGGTAGCCGGTGAGCAGGGCCAGCAGGATCACCGCCAGCCAGATGACCATCACGAACGGGATCAACCCGGCCAGGCCCGTGGGGCGCTCCAGATCATGTTTGCGCAGGGTACGGCGATAACGCAGCAGCGCACCGGTGAAGATGACCGCCACCACCAACGCGGTCAGGCCGTTGACCGCCACAGTCAGCGCCAGGCTGGCGCCGATCACGCTGTTGATGCGCTCCATGGTCATCATGACCATCAGCGCCAACGCCAACACCTTGGGGAACCAACCAAGCGCGCTGGCCACTTCGTCATGGATCGGCGGCAAACGCCAGGAGGGGCGCTGCAGCATCAGCATGGCGCGGCCCAGGCCGGAGATGAAGGCACTGAACACCACCAGGGCGAGTACATGGTTGGCCAGGCTGGCGATATCGGAGCCCAGTTCGGCGCTGCTCTCCAGCCCCCAACGCAGCAACGACACCGAGCCGGAGATGGTACCCAGGGTTGCCAGGCTGACGCCCAGGGCCAATGCGCTGCGGCGCAGGCGGCCTTCGGGCAGCCAGCTGACCATGGCACTGGCCAGCAAGCGCTCGAGCACGCGCCGTACCAGGGTCCAGACCAGGATGGCCGCCACCAGGCTGATGATGAACAGCCAGCGGTGCTCGGCGCTGAAGGCACTTGCGATGGCATCGGCCGCCTCGCCGCGCAGGTCACGCAGGCGCGCCACGTCGTCCTGGGTGGGGCGAATGATGCTTTGCCAGAACGCCGGGCTCAGCGGCGTGGCCGCACGGCTGGTGATTTGCGAGTTGAACTGGCTGCGGCGCAGGTTGACGATTTGCGTGGACAGGTCGCGGGCCGACTGGGTCAGTTTGATGGCCTGCTGCTGCTGCGCCACCAGGGCCTTTTTCTCGGCCTCCAGCTCTTTGCGCTGCTGGGTCAGGGTGGCGGCCTCGTCGGGCTGGGGCGGGCCGATGACCTTGAGCTTGTCTTCGAGTTTTTCCACTTCAGTGGTGCGCAACGCGCTCAACGCATCGCCCTGGCGCTGAACCTGCACCGCCGCCAGGCGCAACTGCGACAGCAGGTCATCGTTGGCCTCGCTGGTGACGCCCTGGCGAATCTGGTCCAGGCGGTCGTTCAACTGCTCGATGCTGGCGTTTTCATCCAGTACTGGCGCTTCGGCAACCGCCAGGTTGGCCAATGGCGTAGCCGGGGCCGACCAGGCCGGGCTGGCAAGCGCCAACATCAAGGCCATCAGGCCAAGGCAATAACGGGCAAGGCTGACACGCCTCATCGAATATTCCTCTTTACAATTCGATTTGGCGGGAGATTCTACGCGGCTTCGGGCAATCAGGAGAGTGCCGTTTCTCGCTTCAGCAGTTGCTGTTTGCGCTCGACACCCCAGCGGTAGCCGCTGATATCACCGTCCCGGCGCACTACCCGATGACAGGGGATGGCCACGGCAATGTGATTGGCTGCGCAGGCCATGGCCACCGCGCGCACTGCCTTGGGCGCACCAATGCGCTCGGCGATGTCGGTGTAGCTCACCCGGCTGCCGGCCGGCACCTCGCGCAAGGCCTGCCAAACTCGCTCCTGGAACGCCGTGCCTTGCACATCCAGCGGCAAGGCCAGGCCCAGTGCCGGGGCCTCGACGAAACCGACCACCTCGGCGACCAGCCGTTCGTAGGCGCTGTCGCCGCCGATCAGGTGGGCCTTGGGGAACTGGTCCTGCAGGTCACATAGCAGGGCTTCAGGGTCGTCCCCCAACAGGATTGCACAAATGCCCTTCTCGCTCTGGGCTACCAGGATCGCGCCCAGCGAACACTGGCCGAGGGCGAAGTGGATGGTTGCCCCTGCGCCGCCGGTGCGGTACTGCCGGGGGCGCATACCCAGACGCTGGTCGGCACTTTCGTAGAACCGGCTGTTGGAGTTGTAGCCCGCGTCATAGATGGCGTCAGTGACCGAACGCTGGCTGTCTTCCAGATGCGCGCGCAGGCGCCGGGCGCGGAAGGCTGTGGCGTAGGCCTTGGGGGTAACGCCGGTTTCGGCCTTGAACAGGCGGTGCAGGTGGAAGGGGCTGACGGCCAGTTGCGCGCTTAGCTGGTCGAGGCTAGGCGCGAGATCGCTGCCTTCGATCAGGCGGCAGGCGCGGGTGACCAACTGGCTGTGGCGGGTGGCGCTGGCCTTGGTGGTGGCGAAGCAACGTTTGCAGGCGCGGTAGCCGGCGGCTTCGGCGGCGTCTGGGGTGTCGTAGAACGCAACGTTGCTGCGCTTGGCCAAGCGTGACGTGCAGCCAGGGTGGCAGTAGATGCCGGTGGTACGCACGGCGTAGACGAAGTGGCCGATGGCGGCGCTGTCACGGGTCTCTACGGCCTGCCAGCGTTGCTCTGGGGTGGTATAGCAGTTCATTGGTAAGTGTCCGAATAGGTAGTTGCCTGTGCTGGCCTCTTCGCGGGTGAACCCGCTCCCACAGGGACCGTGTCGGTTTCAGGAATTGCGCTGTACCTGTAGGAGCGGGTTCACCCGCGAAGAGGCCGGTGCAGGCAATGCAAGAATTCAGGCCCGCCACAGGTACCAGGCTGCCACGGTGCGGTACGGCCGCCAACCGCCGCCCAGCGAGCGCATCTGCGCTGGCGTTGGCGCCTTGTCCAGCCCTTTGAGCCGCCGATACCCCTCGCGCACGCCAAAGTCATCCACCGGGAGAATGTCCGAACGCTCCAGGCAGTAGATCAGCAGCATTTCCACCGTCCATCGCCCTACCCCGCGCAGCGCCACCAGGCGCTCGATCAAGGCTTCGTCGGCCATGGCCAACGCCTCCTGCCGAGTCGGCACCAAACCGTCCAGGCGGGCCTGGGCAATGCCCTGAATGGTAGCCATCTTGCTCGCGGAGAAACCGCAGCCACGCATCGTTTCAGGGCTGAGCGCCAACAATTGCTCCGGCTGCGGGAACGCAGCGTCTGGGAACAGTGCCAGCAACCGCCCAAGAATCGCCTCGGCAGCGCGGGCATGCAGTTGCTGGTAGGCAATCGCCCGCACCAGCGCCTCGTAAGGCTCGCGCCCAGGCGTGGCCTGGTGCAGGCAGGGCCCGGTCGCCGCGATGTGCCGCGACCAGTCCGGGTCGAGTGCAGCCAGGTATTCGCAGGCCTCACGGTAGGCTTCTGGCGAAAGGTCGGCCAAAATCATGGCACCTCCATCAAGTCGATTGCAGGTCCAGCTTAGCTCAGCCGTTCATCGGGCAAACGCCGGTTCTTGCGCGGCTAATTCCTGGCATACCATTGCCCCACGCCGTTGCCCCGCATAGAATTGAGAACTATTCACAATCACAATTCACGGGACCGGGCCTTCGCCACGATGCAGACCAACGACACGCTCAAGCCAACCGAGGTCGCTCTGCTCTATCAGGCCCACCATACCTGGCTTCGCGGTTGGCTGCGCAGCCGGGTCGGCTGCAGCGAGCATGCCGCGGACCTGGCCCAGGATACCTTCGTGCGGTTGTTGCGGGCCCGCCAGGTGTCGTCGCTGAAGGAGCCGCGCGCCTACCTCAGCAGCATCGCCCGCGGCCTGATGATCGACCAGTTCCGCCGCCGCGCACTGGAAAGGGCCTACCAGGAAAGCCTGCTGCACCTGCCCGAAGCCGACGTGCCCAGCGAAGAGCACCGGCTGATCATCCTCGATACCCTGGAACGCCTCGACCGTGCCCTGCACCAACTGAAGCCGCGGGCCCGCCAGGTATTCCTGCTGGCCCAGCTCGACGGCTTGAGCATCGTGCAGATCGCCCAGCGCCTGGACGTGTCCCGAGCCACCGTCGAGCGCGACCTGGCCAAGGCCCTGGGCCTCTGCTACCGGTTACGTTATGCCGATGCCTGATGACGCGCCCGCGCAAGCACAGGTCGACCAGGCCATCGACTGGCTGGTGAAGCTGCGTTTCGACAGCCCCAGCTCGCGTACCGAGCAGCAGTTCCAGCATTGGCTGGCCAGCCACCCGCACAACCCTTTGGCCTGGCAGCGGGTCAGTGACCTTAACGACGAACTGGCAGGGCTACCCAAGGACCTGAGCCGGCGCACCCTGGACAGCAGCCAGCGCCAGCGCATCAGCCGCCGCGACCAGCTCAAGCTGCTGACCCTGCTGGCCGTGGGCGGCTGCCTGGGCTGGGCGGCGCGCGAACCGTTGGGCCTGCCCCAACTGCTGGCTGACAGCAGCACCGCTACCGGCGAGCGCCGCCAGCTGCAAGGCAGCGATGGCAGCCGCATCCAGCTCAACACCGCCAGCGCCATCGAGCTGCGCTACAGCGCCGAGCAACGCTGGCTGGAACTGGTACGCGGCGAAGTGAGCCTGGACAGCAACGCCGACGACAATCGCCCGTTCCTCATCGATACGCGCGTCGGCCCGCTGGTCACCCGCGACGGCCAACTGCTGTTACGCGAAAACAACCAGGGCCTGCTGCTGGCCGTGCGTCGCGGTGAAGTCACACTGTTCCCCGCTTCAGCCGCACCGTGGCAGGTGCTGCCAGGCGAAACCTTGCAAGTGTGGGCCAACGGCAGCGTCCAGGCAGTGACGCTGCACAGCGACCCCTGGGGCTGGACCGATGGCGTACTCAGCGTGCAGCAGATGCCGCTTGGCGAGTTTGTTACCGAACTGGCCCGCTATCGCCCCGGCTTGCTGCGCTGTGCGCCCGAGGTGGCAAACCTGAAAGTGTCTGGCACTTACCAGCTGGCCGACACCGGGCAGATCCTGCATCTGCTCAGCCATAGCCTGCCGGTGCGGGTCGACTACCGCACTCGGTACTGGGTGAGTATCGGCGCGGCTTGAAGGCAATGCGCCCCCTGTAGGCCTGGGGATCAATCTGCAACAGCTCGCAAGCGCCCCGCAGCGCGAAACGACTGTCGGGCAAAGCACACGAACAACCCGGCCATCAGCGCCAGCGCCATGGGCAAGCCATGCGGCGCCACATCCATCGCCGCGCCACTGAGCAGCGGCCCGATCAGGCTACCCACACCCCACAGCAAACCCACGCTGGCGTTGGCAGTGACCAGGTCCTGCCCCTTGAAGCGCTGCCCGATCAGCACCAGCGCCAAGGTATAGATGCCCCCCGCCACCGCGCCCAACACCACCAGCAGCGGCCACAGCAGCCAGGTCATGTTCAGCAGCCAAGGCAGGCTGATACCAATCGCCATCGCCACCAGCCCGCACACCAGGTGCAGCCCGGTGCGCTCCACCCGGTCGGCCAGCCAGCCCAGCGGCAGCTGGAACAGCATGTCGCCGGCAAATACCACCGTCACCATCAACGCCGCCACGCCCACGGCAAAGCCATGGCTGGTGGCATACACCGGCAACAGCGACAGCACCACGGCATCGAAAAACGAGAAGAACAGTACCGCTACGCACAACGCTGGCGCTACGCGGAAGAACCCGGCCAGGCCGAAGCTCTTTTCGCCCTCTTCATGTTCGACATGATCATTGGGCACAGTCAGCACGATGCATAGCAACGCCAGGCCATAGCAGGCGGTGACCACCCCGGTGATCCACGGGCTGTCGGCGCCCAGTACCGCCAGCATGGCCGGGCCAAGCACCTGGAAGCCGGTGAAGCTGGTGGCGTACAGGGCCATGATCTTGCCGCGGTTGTGCTCCGGGCACAGCTCGTTGACCCATGACTCGCCAAGGATGATGGCGATACCCATGCCAAGCCCCAGGCCCAGGCGCAGCAGCGCCAGCAGCCACAACGAGCCGAATGCCGACTCGAGCAAGGCGATGCTCACTGTGCACAGGCTGAAGCACAACAAGTAGATAGTGCGCCGGGTGAGATGGCGGCAGCAGGCGTCGACCAGGAACGCCGAGAGCATCATGCCCGCGGCGGGGATGGCCGAGATGATGCCGATTTCCAGGGTACTCGCCCCCGCTTCATGCAAGCGCAACGACACCAGCGGCAGGCTGGCCCCCAGACTGAAACCCACGACCGAAACGGCGAACAACAGGCCCGCCAGCAAACGCATGTTCATGTACCACTCCTTGCAAACCGAAAAGACGTGCAGACACAGGCGCGCACGCCAGGGCGGCGAGCGACGCGAAAGCGCAGATCAGTTCAGGCGAGGTGTGGCGAGAAGGTGAAGGCAAACAGCACGCTGCGGCGGCGCTTGAGTACCGTGTCGCTCGGCCACGCATGACGCAGGGCCTGGAGGGCAGGCTGGCGGGCGTTTGGCAGTGACTGGGTACGGCGCATTGCTTTGGCTACTTTGTGGGGGGTTGAAAAAGAGGCGGCACTCTAGGTTACGCCATGTGGGGTCGTCAATCGCAGGGGCCTCTTCGAGGCCCTTTCGCGACACCAGGCCGCTCAGGAAGTACGCGGTTGCCTTTGTAGGAGCGGCCTTTTGTCGCAATGGGCTGCAAAGCAGCCCCGGTAATTTCAGCGCTTGCCAGTACTTGGCAACAACACCGCCAACAACCCGAACAACGGCAGGAACGAGCACAGCCCATAAACATATTCGATGCCACGCAGGTCCGCCACATACCCCAGCAGCGCTGCGCCAATGCCGCCAAAGCCGAACATCAGGCCGAAGAAGATCCCGGCAATCATGCCCACGCTGCCCGGCACCAGCTCTTGCGCATACACCACAATGGCAGAAAACGCCGAAGCCAGGATAAAGCCGATCACCACGCTCAATACCGTGGTCCACAACAGGTCGGCATACGGCAGCGCCAAAGTGAACGGCGCCACACCCAGGATCGAGAACCAGATCACCGCCTTGCGCCCGATGCGGTCACCGATCGGCCCGCCAAAGAAGGTACCCGCCGCCACCGCGCCCAAGAACAGGAACAGGTGCAACTGCGAACTGGCCACCGATACACCGAATTTCTCGATCAGGTAGAAGGTGAAGTAGCTGGTGAAACTGGCCATGTAAAAGTACTTGGAGAACACCAGCAGGCCCAGCACGATCAGCGCCGCGATCACCCGCTTGCGCGAAATGCCATGGGTGGCCTGCACCGCCTTGCGCGCCTTGGCCTGGTTGAGGTGCTCCTTGTACCAGCCACGCAGCATCAGGGTGACGCCAAGGAAGAACAGCGCGGCCAGGCCGAACCAGGCCACATGGGTTTGACCGAACGGAATGACGATGGCCGCCGCCAGCAGCGGGCCCAGGGCGGAACCTGTGTTGCCGCCGACCTGGAAGGTCGACTGGGCCAGGCCGAAACGCCCGCCTGAAGCCAGGCGGGCGATACGTGAGGTCTCAGGGTGGAAGGTCGACGAGCCGATACCCACCAGCGCCGACGCCAGCAAGATCATGGGGAAGCTGCCGACGAAGGCCAGCATCACGATGCCCACCAAGGTGCACAAGGTACCCAGCGGCAACAGGTTTGGCGCTGGTCTGCGGTCGGTGAAGAAGCCAACCCAGGGCTGCAGCAGCGAAGCAGTGATCTGGAACGTCAGGGTGATCATGCCGATCTGGGCGAAGCTCAGGTCGTAGTTGGCCTTGAGCATTGGGTAAATCGCCGGCAGCACCGACTGGATCAGGTCATTGATCAGGTGCGCCAGGGCGCAAAAACCGATAATGCGCATCACCAGCGGCGTGGCCTGGCTCGCCGCTGCGCTGGTGGACGCCGTGGAGGCGCTACTGATGGCCATGTGCCTGAATCTCCGTCCGCAGTTTGGGATCCGATTATCGAGAAACAAATAGATACATAGCTACCTTTTTTATTCCTCTGACGTGTCGTACTTGAAAATGGTTCTCAATATAATTAGCATCTTTGGCTAATCCCCCTGTCATCGTTGGGCGAAACGGCCCCTATCGCGAGCAGACCGACCCCATGAGCCCGATGCCTGCCAAGCAACTGCAGCCCGATCCACAACAGGAAGCGCTGGAGTGGTTTTCGCTGTTGCGTCAGCCCGATTGCGACGAGACCCGGCGCCAGGCGTTCGCGGCCTGGTGCCAGTTGCAACAGAACGCCCAGGCCTATGCCGAGCTGGAAACCTTCTGGCAACAACTGCAGCCGCCACCCGCCCGCCCTCGCCCACGGCCGGTGCATGCGCGCCGCAGCCACCTGGGCAAGTGGCTGGCGTTGCTCTTTCTGCTGGGGCTGGGCGCTGCTGCCTACCTGTACTGGCCATTGATGCAGCGCCTGGGCAGCGAATTGCACACCGACGTGGGTGAACGCCGCAGCATACGCCTGGCCGATGGCACCACCTTGCACCTGGGCAGCGCCAGCGCGATGAATGTCGACCTGCGCGGCCGCACGCGCCAGCTAAACCTGGTGCAGGGCCAGGTGCACCTGGAAGTGATGCTCGACGGCCGGGCCATGGAAGTGGCAGTGGGCGATGCGCGCATTCAGGTATTCGGTACCCGCCTGCAGCTGGCCCGCCATGCGGGCCATGACGAATTGGTGGTACTAAACGGCAAGGCCATGGTCATTCAGGGCGGCGAGCAGCGCATGGTTTCGGCGGGTGAGCGGGTAGCCTTCGATGACAGCCGTATCGGTCCGGTGCAGAAAGCCGGCCTCGACAGCTGCAAGGCATGCTCGGGCACTGGCTTGTAGCGCGCTGAAACCGGGCTTGGCCGCTAAGTTTTTGAAACCGTGCAAAATTTTTTTGAAATGAGTGTTGACAGGGGGGCCGTTCAAGAGAATAATGCGCGCCATCGGCTACATAGCTCAGTTGGTTAGAGCATAGCATTCATAATGCTGGGGTCCGGGGTTCAAGTCCCTGTGTAGCCACCAAACAAGACGAAGGGCTTACCGCAAGGTAAGCCCTTTTTCTTTGTCCGCGAAAAATGTATCGCCTGAAATACCCCCATCAACGCCACATTGAAAGTGCGCAACTCACCTCCTCAACGGATGCCGGTCACTGCCACCGCCAGGCCAAGCCCGATCAGCGCCAGGCCAATCACCCGGTCCACCAGCATTTGCCGCTCGATCATCGCCTTGCGCAACCCCGCGCTGGAGAAAAACACCGCCACCAGGCTGAACCACAGCCAGTGGGCAACGGACATGAAAGCGCCATAGGCAAAATCCAGTGCCAGCGGGCTACCGGGTTGTACCACCTGGGTGAAGGCGCTGATGACGAACAACATGGTCTTGGGGTTGAGGGCATTGGTCAAAAAGCCCGTGCGCAGTGCCTGCAGCACGCTGGCAGCCGATTGGCCAATTCCATCAAGGCTGATGCGCCGGGTGTTGGTCAGCGACTTGTAGCCCAGGTAAATCAGGTAACCCGCGCCGAGCACTTTCATGACCAGGAACAGCACCGGGCTCTGGCTGATGATCACTGCGATACCCAGCACCGTATACAGGACATGCACCTGCACCCCCAGGGCGATGCCCACTGCGGCGGCCAGCCCGGCCTTGCGGCCCTGCGCATAACTGCTGCGGGTGACCATGGCGAAGTCGGCACCTGGGCTGATGACGGCGAGCAAGGTAAACAGGGCGACGGCGATGAGTTCGGTCATGTTGATGGCTCTCGATAGGCGATGGAAATGCACAGATCGAGTGATTATCGAGAGCTTATGAGTTAGGAAAAATCGATTTATAGTGAAGTAAATCTGATAGTTTTTTTCACAGAAATGCAGTGCCAGTGCCGACCTCTTCGCGGGTGAACCCGCTCCCACAGGGATATCACACGCCTCTGGGCAAGCGCTGTACCCGCGAAGAGGCCGGTACTGGCAAACAGGGATGCCATGAAACTGCCGCCACTCAATGCCTTCCGCTACTTCGATATCGCCGCCCAAACCGAGAGCTTCGTGCGCGCCGCCGAGCACCTGCATGTCACCCACGGCGCAGTCAGCCGCCAGGTGCGCCTGCTAGAAGAAAGCCTTGGCGTGGAGTTGTTCGAACGCCGCAACCGGGCCATTTTCCTCACCCCGGCCGGCCGTGCCTTGCAGGGCACCACCCAGGCGATCTTCGAACAGCTCGAAGGTGCCGTGCAGCGTTTGCAGCAGCAGGCCCGTGACAACGTGCTGGTGCTGTCCTGCGAGCCGACTATCGCCATGCGCTGGCTGATCCCGCGCCTGCCGCGCTTCCATGCCGCCCACCCCGACCTGCAGCTGCACTTGGTGGCCGCAGGTGGGCCGCTGGACTTCGCCCGCAGCGGCGTCGACCTGGCCATACGCCGCGACGACTTTCACTGGGACCTCCAGCTATTCAGCCAGAAGATCTGCGACGAATGGATCGGCCCGGTGTGCCACCCCACCTCCCCCGCCCACCTCAACAACCAACGCCTGCTACACAGCACCACCCGCCCCGGCGCCTGGCCCACCTGGTTGCGCCTGAACGGCCAACAGGCCCGACACAGCGAACGCAGCGACTACGAGCACTTCTACCTGTCGATCCAGGCCGCCAGTGCCGGCTTGGGCCTGGCCATGGCTTCAGCGCTCATGGTGCGCGACGAACTCGACAGCGGGCAGCTGCAGGCACCGTTCGGCTTTGTGCGTGACGGCTCGGCCTATCACCTGCTCAGCCCGCAGCCCCTGGACGATGGCAGCAAGCGCCAGCGTTTCGCCGAGTGGGTAATAAGCGAATGCCAAGGCTGCCTGGCTCATTTGGGTTTGATGCAGAACGACGACCCAGCACTGCCATCACCACCCCAAGTGCGATAGCCGGCGGTATCCACATGAATCCGCCCTGACGGATAGCGGCCCAGCCCCATGTTCCAAGCCTGCCCTTGCTGCTGCCAGAAGCGGCACAGCAGGTTGGGGTCGGCCCAGGCCGGCAGCAGGATATCGACGGCGAAGGCACGGGTATGGGCGCTGTTGGCTGCCCCGCCGGCGCAGACGTTCAGCCGTGGGTCGCGGTAGGCCGATACCACCTCGAACTGGCGCAGGATGCCTTGCTCGTCGAGCGTCTTGACCAGCGAGAGGGTCGAGCGTACGGCTGGCCAGTTGGTTGCGGGAGGCACGGCGAAGGGGGACGCGTGGCACAGTTTCCAGTCCGAGGCCGAGCGCAGCAACTGGTGGATAGGCACCACGCCATAAAGGCGGGCATCCACCAGCATTTCACGGAAGGGGCGCGTTTGATGATCGCCAGCCCACTGGGCGAACATCCATAGGTCGCGCTCGTCGGCGTGGGCAATGCCGGTTACCAACAAGCCCGCCGCCAGAAGCAGTTTTCTCATCCTTTATCCATCCCTGCATAGAGAACAAAACCTGCACGCCCACACCGACCAATACTACTCCAGCGCCCGCAAGCGGTACTGTGGCGGCAACTGGGCAAAGCCGCTGATGGTGGTATCCAGGCTCTTCCAACGCCCATCCTTGATGCCATAGATGCAGCCGTGCACCGACAGCTCCTGCCCACGGTGCCAGGCGTTCTGCACGATGCTGGTATGGGCCACGTTGGC
This sequence comes from Pseudomonas sp. TWI929, assembly GCF_039673335.1. Lineage (NCBI taxonomy): Bacteria > Pseudomonadati > Pseudomonadota > Gammaproteobacteria > Pseudomonadales > Pseudomonadaceae > Pseudomonas > Pseudomonas sp. TWI929. The sequence continues at coordinate 61,705 of NZ_JBDJLK010000011.1, read as the reverse complement.
CACCTGCTGGATGACGTTCAGCTCACACAGGCGGTCGACCCTGGCTTCTTCGCTGTCCAGCTTGGCCAGCTCGCCGCGCTTTTCGTAATACAGGTCACGAATCGAACGCAGCCAGCCGTCGATCAGGCCCAGCTGGCGGTCCTGCATGGCGGCGCGCACGCCACCGCAGCCGTAGTGGCCGGTTACCAGGATGTGCCGCACTTTCAACACTTCCACCGCGTACTGGATCACCGACAGGCAGTTGAGGTCGGTGTGCAGCACCACGTTGGCAACGTTGCGGTGGACGAACAGGTCGCCCGGCAGCATGCCGACGATCTCATTGGCCGGCACGCGCGCATCAGAGCAGCCGATCCAGAGGAACTCCGGGGTTTGCTGGCGGGCCAGCTTGGCGAAAAAGTCGGGGTCGCGCTGGTTGATCGCGTCGGCCCAGCGGGCGTTGTTGTCGATCAGTTCCTGCAGGTCATGCATGGTCATTGCCTCATCAGGGTTTGCCTGTGTGACAAGGCCAGCCCCTGCCAGGTCAATCCTCAAGCAGGGTACAGGCCATCACCAGGGCATCTTCGCGGCCGCCGGCAACCGGATAATAGTCACGGCGGCGGCCGATTTCGTTGAAACCGTAGCGCTCGTACAAACGATAGGCCGACTGGTTGCTGGCGCGCACCTCCAGGAAGCACTCGCGGCCATTGAGCTGGTAGGCCCTGGCCATCAGGTGCTCAAGCAGGCGCAGGCCCATGCCGCAGCCCTGGTTTTCCGGCTTGACGGTGATGTTGAGCAGGTGCGCCTCATCGATGATCACGTTGATCACGCCATGGCCCACCTGCTGCTGGCCGTCGAACATCAGCCACACTTCGTACGATTTGAGCGCATCCTGAAAGATCCCGCGGGTCCAGGGATGACTGAACGCGGCATATTCGATCTTAAGTACGGCATCCAGATCCGCCTCGGTCATCGGGCGGAAGCTGATCGAGTCACTCATTCAACGCTCTTCCAGCGCGCCATCAGCTGGCGCATGGCTTTCCAGACGTCCGCCTTGCGCTGCGGCTCGTCCATCAACAGTTCAAGGCCCGGCAAGGCCCAGGCGTCGCCCAGGCCTTCAAGCTTCAGGGTTTGGTAATAGGCTTCGGCGTCGGCATTGGCGGCAAAGCGCAGCGCTGGCAGGCCGACCAGCCACAGGCACGTGCACGGGGCATCTTCCAGGCGCGCCTGGACAAAGCCCTGGACGAAATCGCGCGCGGCCTCCGGGCCCTGGTCCATGTTGCCGCGCACCAGCAGCGGCCAGCGCACTGGCTCGCCGATGATCTGCGGGGCGTCGGGCAGGCCGGCGGCGCGCAGCATGTCCTTGAGCAGCAGGTAGGACGGGTCGCGGCTCTGGAACGGCTGGCCGGTGGCCAACTCCACCAGCAGCAGGCAGCTGCCGGCGCGCAGCAGTTGCAGCGAGAAGCGCGGTGGCGGCACCGGGGCCGGACGCGGGGCTGCGGGCTGCTCCTCGGCCTCGACGGCCTTGGCGGCAGGCTTGGGCGCACTGCCTGGGCGCGGGATTTCGATTTTCGGCCGCTCGCCGGAGCGGGCCTGGGGGGTGGCGGGCGCATTGTTGCCAGCCGGTACCGGCATGACCTCGAAATCGATGACCTCGGCCGGCGCCACCGGCAGCAGCAACTCGGGCCGCGACGGTGCGGCGAACGGCAGTTCGGCGCGCGGCAGCCAGTGCACCACTTGCATGGCGGAAAGGTAGGCGCGACGACGGGGTTCGGTGAGCAAGGTGCGGAGTTCCGAGGGGCGAAGACAATTCGCCATTCTAACGCCGATGGCATTCGAGTGCCGCAACTGGTCGGCGGATTTTTGTTGCCTGTACCGACCCTTTCGCGGGTGAACCCGCTCCCACAGAGCTTTGTGCAGTACCTGTGGGAGCGGGTTCACCCGCGAAAGGGCCAGTGAATCCCCTACAAGGCTCAAGGTTATCTCTCATTACAGACCAAGGGGTGAAATCCTCCCCCCCGGATGCAGTACAATCGCACCCTTTTTCTTGGCAACGAGTCGAAGCCAATGATCGAACCCAAGCGCGTCCTGCGCGCCCTAGCCGAACACTGGGCCCTGATCGAGCCGCTGTGCGAGCGTTTCGACCAGGGCACCCTGAGCCTGGTCGAACTGCGCCAGCATGTGGCCCGCCAGCAGATCGAGAGTACCCCGCAGGACATCACCCAGCTGCTCGACGTGTGGATCCGCCTGGATATCCTGGTCCCGGTGGCCAAGAGCCCGAACCGTTTCGAGCTCAACGCGCAGATCCATGACTTCCTCGCCTACCTGCGCCGCGAACACCGGCTGGGCCTGTGCCTGGAGATCGAGGCCTACCTGCGCCACCTGGAACGCCTTGCCGGGCATATCCAGGATGCCTTCGACAACCGCGACAGCGACGACCTGGCGCGCCAGCTGCGCCTGCTCGACATGCGCGTGCGCGATGTGCTGAAAAAACTGGATAACGACGAGCAGGCGCTGGTGGCCGTGGCCGAACGGGCCAAGACCAGTAACCGGCAGATCCCGCTGCGCCAGCGTTATGCCGAAGTACTGGCGACCTGGGACGAGTACGTCGAGCCGATGATCCAGCTGGTCAACGCCGACGGCGCCTTCGAACAAGGCGTGCGCAAAGTAGAGACCGTGCTGCTGAAGCTGCTGGGTGAACAGGCGCGCCTGGGCCACCTGGTCGACGACGACATGCTGCTGCGCACCCACGCGCGCATCCTGGAAATGCAGACCAGCGCCCAGCTGACCCTGCGCCACGCCCGCGAACTGCTGCTGCCGCTGCGTGAAGAAGCCCGCCGGCACAACGCCGTGACCCGTGGCGCCGCACTGGCCCTGTCGGTGATCCGGCGCAAGGGCATCGATGCCGTGCCGCAAGCGGCCATGCCGATGTTCACCCGCCCGCAAAGCACCTTCCTCGGCAGTGCCAGCCAGGTCGAGGCCTACGTTTACGCCCTGGCCCGCTTCGAGCCCAAGCCGGCGCGCTTCCCCAAGGCCCACAAGACCCAGTCCGGCACCCTGCCCCGCGCCCCGCGCACGGTCAAGGAAATGGCCGAGCGCTGCGAACAGGCGCTGCCACTGCCCGACCTGATGGTCTGGCTGCTGGAGCAGGAGCCCGAGGGCGCCACCGACGAGCTGCTGTACTGGTTCTCGCGCCTGTCACGGGAAAAGCGCTTCAAGCGCGAACGCCTCGACCGCCGCGAATACACCACCCAGGAACACTTGGTCAGCCTGCGCTCGTTCGCCCTGACCTCCAGCCGCGAAGACGCCACCAGCGCGCCTACCGAACCCAACGCGAGCCCAGCCCATGCATCTTGATCTTTCCGAACTGTCCCAGCTCGCGCCGATCTTCCGCGAGCTGTTCAAAGGCTTCCACGTCAGCCGCCGCGACCCCGAACTGTACGCCCAGCTGTCGAACTTCCAGGACCAGTACCGCACCCTGTTCAAGGCCCTGGGCTTCGAACTGGTGTGCGACACCCGTGGCTTCTACTACTTCGTGCCGGACATGACCGCCGCGCAGGTCAACAAGACCGCGCAGCGCCTGTCGCTGTTCACCTTCATCCTGGTCGAGCACCTGGCCGACCAGGGCCGCGACCCGATGGCCGTGCTCGACGGCGGCAGCATCGGCCGCGATGAACTGCCGTCGCTGCTGGACAAGTACCGCGACCTGTTCCTGCAGGCTGAAGTGCAGACCGTGGACGAGCTGGAAGAAAAAATCCTGCGCCGTATGACCCAGCTCGGCTTCGCCCATGAGGAAGGCGGCATCTACCGCTTCCTGCCGCCGATGCACCGCTTCCTCGACGTGTGCCTTTCGGTGCAGCAGGACCGCGACCTGGCCGCGACCCTGCACAGCGATCTGCCGCTGCCTACCCCGGTACTGGTCGAGGAAGAAAGCCCCGAAGAACTCAACCGCACCGACGACCCGCTCGACCTCAGCCCCTTCGACGGCGAAGAGAGCGAAGAGGATGCCCTGGCCCGGGCTATCCGCGAAGAGCAACAGGAGATTGACGCATGAGCCAGGAACGCTACGGCATCCGCCGCTTTGCATTGCTCAACACCGCCGGCTACAGCCTTGGCCTGTTCCCCCTGGAGCACCCGCTGTCGGTATATGGCGCCAACAACCTGGGTAAATCGGCGTCGATCAACGCCCTGCAGTTCCCGATCCTGGCACGCATGTCGGACATGAGCTTCGGCAAGTACAGCCTAGAGCAATCGCGGCGCTTCTACTTCGCCAGCGACACCTCGTACATTCTCTGCGAACTGAGCCTGCCCCACGGCCCGCACGTGATCGGTGTGGTCGGTCGCGGCCCGGGTGGCGGTTTCGGCCACCAGTTCTTCGCCTACAAGGGCGAACTGGACCTGGCCCACTACCAGAAGAACGACACCTGCCTGCGCCAGAAAGAGCTGTTCACCAACCTTGAACGCCTGGGGATCAAGGCCTACGAGCTGAAGCCCGACGAACTGCGCCGGTTGCTGGTTGGCGGCCACACCTCGGTGCCGCTGGACCTGACCATGATCCCGCTGCGCTCCACCAGCGAGCAAAGCCTGAAAACCTTCCGCGCACTGTTCATCAACCTGCTGCACATGCGCGAAATCACCGCAGCCAAGCTCAAGCAGCTGTTCCTCGATGCCTTCGAGCACAGCCTGCGCTCGGGCAGCGTCGACTACATCGCCGCCTGCGAAGAAGCCTTCCGCGATGTGCGCCGCATGGAGCAGGACTACAATGCCCTGGTCGCTGCCGGCCCGCTGGTCGAAGCCCTGGCCGGTGGCGTGGCCCAGCGCGACATCCTGCGCGGTAAGCTGCACCGCATTTCGCCAGTGCTCGATACCCTGCTGGGCACCTGGCAGGAATACGCCATGGCGCGCAAGGAAGAGCTGGTCATCCAGTCCGAACACTACCGTGGCGAGCAAGACCGCCTGCAGAACGACCAGCGCGGCGGCACCCAGGAGCTGATGCGCCTGGAGCGTGAAATCACCGGCATCCAGCGCTGGCTGGGCGAGCTGTCGGTGCTCAAGCACCGCTTTGCCCTGGTCGATGACGTCAAGGTCCTGGAGCAGCAACTGCTGGCAGCCAAGGACGCCCACGACGAACTGGCCGGTGCCCTGGCCCAGTCGCGGCAGTTCAGCGCCGAAGACCTCGACGAGCGCGTACGCGACCTGGAAAAGCGCCTGAAGCAGGTCAAGCAGCAGCTCGACCACGCCGACAACAACAGCTACGCCCGCCTGCGCGAAGAGTTCTCGCAGCAGGACGTCGACCGCCTGATGCGCCTGTTCAACGGCGCGCTGTTCAGCCTGCCGCTGGGCGACCGCGGCATCGAACTGGACGACAGCGACCTGTGGGTAAAATCGCTGGAAGCGGTACTCGACGGCTTCAAGGGCGAGCGCTTCGAAGCCCCGGGCCTGGCCATCGACCTGACCAACATCGACCCGCCGGCACTGCAGGCCCTGGCCGACCGCGCCGCCCTGCGCGACCAGAAAGAGCGCCTGGAAAAAGAGCTGAAGCAGCTCAAGACCCAGCAGGCCGTAGCCGCCGACCGCTCCGCCTCCAAGGCGCAGACCGAAACCCTGTACCAGGAAGTGCTCGACGCACAGAAGGCGCTGGAAGACTTCCGCCGCAGCGAAACCCTCACCGCCGAAGAGCCAGAGAAGCTGGAGCAACTGTCGCAGCTGGAAGCCGCCCAGGACGAGCTCAAGCGCTCCAGCGACGCCTTCACCGAGCGTGTCCAGCAGCTGTCGGCCAAGCTGCAGCTGGTAGGCCGCCAGATCGGTGACCTTGAGTCCAAGCAACGCACCCTGGAAGACGCCCTGCGCCGTCGCCAGCTGCTGCCAGCCGACCTGCCCTACGGCACGCCGTTCATGGAAGCCATCGACGACTCGATGGACAACCTGCTGCCGCTGCTCAATGACTACCAGGACAGCTGGCAGGGCCTGCAACGTGTCGACAACCAGATCGAAGCGCTGTACGCCCAGGTGCGCCTGAAAGGCGTGGCCAAGTTCGACAGCGAAGACGACATGGAGCGCCGCCTGCAGTTGCTGGTGAACGCCTACGCGCACCGCACCGACGAAGCCCTGACCCTGGCCAAGGCACGCCGCGCTGCGGTTACCGACATCGCCCGGACCCTGCGCAACATCCGCAGCGACTACGACAGCCTTGAGCACCAACTGGCCCTGTTCAACCGCGAGATCAACAAGCGCCAGGTGTCCAACCTGGAAAGCTTCCGCGTGGTGCTGGCGCCGAACAAGGAAGCGCTCAAGCACATCGACCAGATCATCCACAGTGCCGGCCAGTACGAAGAAGGCGAAACCCTGTCGGTGTTCGACCTGACCCAGAGCGCCGAGCAGGACAACAAGAACGAAGAGGCCAAGGAGTACCTGGCACGCCTGGTGGCGGCCAACCACAACCAGCTGGGCCTGAAGGACCTGTTCGAGCTGGCGTTCGAGATCACCAAGGTCAATGGCCAGCCGATCATCCACGCCGACATCGACGGCGCGGCGTCCAACGGCACCACCATGACCATCAAGGCGCTGACCAACATGTACCTGTTGCTGCACCTGATGGACCGCGACCTGGCCGGGCGCATTCGCCTGCCGTACTACCTGGACGAAGCGGCAGACATCGACGAACGCAACCAGGCGGCATTGCTGGAAACCAGCCTGCAGCTGGGCTTCGTGCCGATTCTGGCGAGTGTGAAGCCGCAGGTATCGGCGCGTGTTGCGATCGACCTGGAAGGTGGTAGCGGGCCGAATGGCATCTACATCGACGAGGCGGACTGGAAGTTCATCAGCCGGCTGGATGAGGTGAAAGCGGTTGTGCGTGAGGATCAGGCCGAAGAGTTGGCCTGAGGAATCTGGGGCCGCTCTGCGGCCCATTCGCGACACAAGGCCGCTCCCACATTGGTCAGCTTACGCAGGACCTTTGTGGGAGCGGCCTTGTGTCGTGATGGGGGCCAAAGGCCTCCCGGCGGTTACCAGGCTATCAATGCGCCCAAGGCAAGATCGGGATAGCGGTCACCGCATTCTGCGGGCTGCCTTCGATCATGCGGTCGCTATACACCAGGTACACCAGCGTATTGCGCTTCTTGTCCAGGAAGCGCACCACCTGCATGGTCTTGAACACCAGCGAGGTGCGCTCCTTGAACACTTCCTCGCCGTCTTTGAGCTCACCCTTGAAGTTGATCGGCCCAACCTGACGGCAGGCAATCGATGCCTCCGCGCGATCCTCCGCCAGCCCCAAGCCACCCTTCATGCCGCCGGTCTTGGCCCGCGACAGGTAGCAAGTCACGCCTTCGACCTTGGGGTCGTCGAACGCCTCGACCACAATACGGTCGTTCGGCCCAAGGAACTTGAACACGGTGGACACCTGGCCGATCTCCTCGGCCCCGGCTAGCATCGGCAAGGCCAGTGCCGCCACGGCAATCATGCTTTTCAACATGCGCACGCCCTCAGACCAGAACCAGGTTGTCGCGGTGCACCAGCTCAGGCTCCGCGATGTAGCCCAGAATGCTCTCGATGGCATCCGATGGCTGGCCAATGATCTTCTGCGCCTCCAGGGCGCTGTAGTTGGCCAGGCCGCGGGCCACTTCAACACCGTCCGGGCCGACGCACACCACCATCTCGCCACGGCGGAAGCTGCCTTGTACGGTCTTCACACCAACCGGCAGCAGGCTCTTGTTGGCCTGGCGCAGCGCCTGCACGGCACCGGCATCCAGTACCAGGGTGCCACGGGTTTGCAGGTGGCCTGCCAGCCACTGCTTGCGTGCAGCGAGCATGCCGCGCTCAGGCGACAGCAGGGTACCCAGGCGCTCACCCGTCTTGAGGCGGTCCAGCACACGCTCGATGCGGCCACCGATGATGATGGTGTGGGCACCGGAACGGGCCGCCAGGCGCGCGGCGCGCAGCTTGGTCTGCATGCCACCACGGCCCAAGGCACCGCCGGTACCACCGGCCACGGCATCCAGCGCCGGGTCGTCGGCACGGGCTTCGTAGATCAGCTGGGCCTCGGGGTTGTTGCGCGGGTCGGCGTCGAACATGCCATCGCGGTCGGTGAGGATTACCAGCAGGTCGGCCTCGACCAGGTTGGCCACCAGCGCCGCCAGGGTGTCGTTGTCGCCGAAGCGGATCTCGTCGGTGACCACGGTGTCGTTTTCGTTGATCACCGGCACCACACCCAGGTCGACCAGGGTGCGCAGGGTGCTGCGGGCGTTCAGGTAGCGCTTGCGGTCGGAAAGGTCGTCATGGGTCAGCAGGATCTGCGCGGTGTGCTTGCCGTGCTCGCCGAAGCTCGATTCCCAGGCCTGCACCAGGCGCATCTGGCCGATCGAGGCAGCCGCCTGCAGCTCGTTCATCGCGCTCGGTCGCGAAGTCCAGCCCAGCTGGCTCATGCCGGCAGCCACGGCCCCGGAGGAGACCAGTACCAACTCCACGCCTGCCTCACGCAGCGCGACCATCTGCTCGACCCAAACGGCCATGGCACCGCGGTCGAGGCCTTTGCCATCGGCGGTCAGCAGAGCACTGCCAATCTTCACGACCCAGCGCTTGGCGCCCGTCACCTTGCTTCGCATCTTCTTCCAACCTATGTCGAATCTATAGATACCGTGGATACAAAAACGCCGCTCCAAAGAGCGGCGTTTAGTGTACTGCAACCGATCAGTCGCGCACGTAAATGATTTCCGGGCCGTCTTCGTCGTCCTCGAAATCATCGTCCCAACCGTCATCGTCGCCGATGTCGTGCACGCTCTTGACGCCGGTACGGCGCAGGGTACGGGCGTCGTCCAGGGCCTGCAGCTGGGCACGGGCCTCGTCTTCGATGCGCTGATCGAGGTCGGCCAGCTCTTCGGCGTAGGCCGGGTCGTTGGCCAGGCGGTCGGCGCGGTCTTCAAGGTAGCGCATCAGGTCGTGGCTGAGCTTTTCAGTGCCCTGCTTGGAGATGGCCGAAATCACATAGACCGGGCCTTCCCACTCCAGGCGATCGATCACTTCCTGAACGCGCTCATCGCGCTCGTCGTCCATGACCATATCGGCCTTGTTCAGCACCAACCAACGCTCACGCTCGGCCAGCGACGGGCTGAAGCGGGTCAGTTCGTTGACGATCACTTCGGCGGCATCGGCCGGGCTGCTTTCATCCAGCGGCGCAATGTCCACCAGGTGCAGCAGCACGCGGGTGCGCGCCAGGTGCTTGAGGAAGCGAATACCCAGGCCGGCACCGTCGGAGGCGCCTTCGATCAGGCCGGGGATGTCGGCGATAACGAAGCTTTTCCAACGGTCGACACTGACCACGCCCAGGTTTGGCACCAGGGTGGTGAACGGGTAGTCAGCCACTTTCGGCTTGGCAGCCGAGACCGAGCGAATGAAGGTACTCTTGCCGGCGTTCGGCAGGCCCAGCAGGCCAACGTCGGCCAGTACCTTCATTTCCATTTTCAGGTCGCGCTGGTCACCCGGCTTGCCTGGGGTGGTCTGGCGCGGTGCACGGTTGGTACTGGACTTGAAACGGGTGTTGCCCAGGCCGTGCCAGCCGCCTTGGGCGACCATCAGCTTCTGGCCTGGGGTGACCAGGTCACCGATCACTTCCTGGGTGGAAGCATCGATCACGGTGGTGCCGACCGGCACGCGCAGGAACAGGTCATCACCTTTTTTACCGGTGCAGTCGGTGCTGCCGCCGTTGGAGCCGCGCTGGGCTTCGTGGTGACGGGTGTAGCGGTAGTCGACCAGGGTGTTCAGGTTCTCGTCGGCAACCATGTACACCGAGCCGCCGTCGCCACCGTCACCGCCGTTAGGGCCACCGTTCTCGATGAACTTCTCGCGACGGAAGCTCATGCAACCGTTGCCGCCGTCACCGGCCTTGACCCGAATCGATACTTCGTCAACAAACTTCATTAAAACCGCCTCTCGTCGGCAGACGAGCTGAATGACTCAAAACATGAGGCTCTTGCAAAAATGAGCGCGGCGGCCCCGTACGACCGTAGAAACCAACGCCGGCAACCCAGACAAACAGCTTTGCAAGAGGCTCACCACAAACGAAAAAGCCCCGTCGCATGACGGGGCTTCTGGAGCGACGTCGCGATTAAGCGGCGACGATGCTCACGTAACGGCGCATGAACTCGCCTTTCTTCTCGAACTTGATCACGCCTTCGATCTTGGCGAACAAGGTGTGGTCCTTGCCCATGCCAACGCCGTAGCCAGCGTGGAATTCGGTGCCGCGCTGACGGACGATGATGTTGCCTGGCTTGATAACCTGGCCGCCATACATCTTCACGCCAAGGCGTTTAGATTCTGAGTCGCGACCGTTACGAGTACTACCACCAGCCTTCTTGTGAGCCATGGTTCAATTCTCCAAATAAATTCAGGGGATCTAGGGGATTAAGCCTGGATGCCGGTGATTTTGATCTCGGTGAACCACTGGCGGTGGCCCATACGCTTCATGTGGTGCTTACGACGACGGAACTTGATGATGCGAACCTTGTCGTGGCGGCCTTGCGAAACGACTTCGGCCACTACTTTAGCGCCAGCAACAACTGGAGCACCGATGGTGACTTCTTCACCGTTGGCGACCAGCAGGACGCGATCGAAGGTCACGGATTCGCCAGTGGCGACTTCCAGTTTTTCGATCTTGAGGAATTCACCTTCAGCGACTTTGTACTGCTTGCCGCCGGTAACGATTACTGCGTAAGACATGGTATTTCTCCGATAATCCTGCTCACCCAGCGCTTTATATGATGAGTATTGGCTGGCATGGCTGCATAGGGCTGGAACGGCCCGGTGCAATTGCGTAAGGCAGGTGCTGCCCAGGAAGTTAGGGTGCGCGATTGTACGCAACCGCGGTTTTGCTTGCAAGTACCGCCCCCGGCCAGCTGGCACCGCGCCTTGACACACCGGGGCCTGCGACCTAGCATGCCGCGCAACCTCACTGGAGCAGCCGATGCAACCCCAAACCTTCTACCGCGCGGTGGCTGATGACTTCAGCGCCGTCGACGAGATCATCAAGAAGCAGCTGACCTCGCGCGTGCCGCTGGTATCGAAGATCGGCGACTATATCACGTCCGCTGGTGGCAAGCGCCTGCGCCCCCTGCTGGTGCTGCTGTGTGGCAAGGCCCTGGGCCGCGAAGGCGACGACCTGCGCCTGCTGGCTGCCACCATCGAATTCCTGCACACCGCCACCCTGCTGCACGACGACGTGGTCGACATGTCCGGCATGCGCCGTGGCCGCTCCACCGCCAATGCCCTGTGGGGCAACGCACCGAGCGTGCTGGTGGGCGACTTCCTCTATTCGCGTTCGTTCGAGATGATGGTCGAACTGGGCTCGATGCCGGTCATGCAGATCCTGTCCAAGGCCACCCGCGTGATTGCCGAAGGTGAAGTGCTGCAGCTGTCGCGGGTTCGCGACGCCAGCACCACCGAGGAAGTCTACATGGAGGTCATCCGCGGCAAGACCGCGATGCTGTTCGAAGCATCGACCCACAGCGCCGCAGCGCTGGCCGAAGCCAGCGAAGAACAGCGTGAAGCCCTGCGCACCTTCGGCGACCACCTGGGCGTGGCCTTCCAGTTGGTCGACGACCTGCTGGACTACAAGGGCGACTCGCAAACCCTGGGCAAGAACGTCGGTGACGACCTGGCCGAAGGCAAGCCTACCCTGCCGCTGATCTACACCATGCGCGAAGGCACCGCCGAACAGGCTGCGCTAGTGCGCCAGGCGATCCAGAAGGGTGGCCTGGAGGACCTGGAGCAGATTCGCGTGGCGGTCGAGGAGTCGGGTGCGCTGAAGTACACCGCAGAGCTGGCTCGCGATTACGTGAAGCGTGCCATTGAGTGCCTTGAGGTGCTGCCGGCTAGCGAATACCGTGATGCACTGGTTGAGCTGAGCGAGTTTGCGGTGGCGCGAACGCACTGACAGACCGAGTCGCCTTCTTCGCGGGCTTGCCCGCTCCCACAGGTTGATACTATCCCTGTGGGAGCGGGCAAGCCCGCGAATGCTTTTGTCCGGACATAATCCCTTCTGGAGAAATACCTTTTACAATGTGGGCTTTCAACCGCCTGTTTGTTTGAGGAACCGAAGTGAGCACTCTGCCACCCTGCCCGAAATGCAACTCCGAATACACCTATGAGGATGGCACTCAGCTGATCTGCCCTGAGTGCGCCCACGAGTGGTCGGCCAGCGGCGACGCCGAGGCGGCCAGCGATGAGCTGGTGAAGAAGGACTCGGTTGGCAACATCCTGCAGGACGGTGACACCGTCACCGTGATCAAGGACCTCAAGGTCAAGGGTTCGTCCCTGGTGGTCAAGGTTGGCACCAAGGTCAAGAACATCCGCCTGTGCGACGGCGACCACGACATCGACTGCAAAATCGACGGCATCGGCGCCATGAAGCTGAAGTCCGAGTTCGTGCGCAAAGTCTGATTACACAGAAATTCGGCAATTGGCGCTTGCTATTCTGGTAATAAGAATTATTCTCATTGGAGCTGCTATCCAAGGAGAATAGCCATGACTTATCTGATTGACGCCTGGCTGGACCGCCCTCACCCCTACCTGCGCATCCTTCATCGCGAAACCGGTGAAGTGTGCGCGGTGCTTGAAGAAGAAGCGCTTGACGAACTGCGTGACCAGGGCGACCTGGACATGAGCGGGCTGAATTCAAGTGAACCGGGGGTGCTCAAGGAGCTGGTGCGGAACCTGTTTCTGTTCTGCTATGCACGGGCGTTGCGCCCTGGGGGCGCGGATTGGAATTGAGGCCAGCAGGGCCGGCCTCTTCGCGGGTGAACCCGCTCCCACAGGAACGGCACAGGCTTCAAATGCTGTGAGGTCCCTGTGGGAGCGGGTTCACCCGCGAAAGCGGTCTTACAGTACGTCGAGCAGCTCGACGTCAAACACCAGCACGCTGTGCGGCGGGATGCTGCCAACGCCTTGGGCGCCGTAGGCCAGCTCGCTCGGCACGTACAGGCGCCATTTGCTGCCGGCGTTCATCAGCTGCAGGGCTTCGGTCCAGCCAGCGATCACGCCACCAACCGGGAATTCAGCCGGTTGGCCACGGTCGTAGGAGCTGTCGAACACGGTGCCGTCGATCAGGGTGCCGTGGTAGTGCGTACGCACATTGTCTTCGCGGGTCGGCTTGGCGCCTTCACCTGCGGTCAGTACTTCGAACTGCAGGCCCGAAGCCAGGGTGGTGATGCCTTCGCGCTTGGCGTTCTCGACCAGGAATTCCTTGCCAGCAGCGGCGGCGGCTTCGGCCTTGGCAGCAGCTTCGGCTTGCATCACGTCACGGATAACCTTGAAGCTGGCCGACAGGTCGGCTTCGCTGACGCGGCTGTCGGCGCCGTTGAAGGCGTCGGTCAGGCCGGCCAGGATGGCTTCCAGGCTAACACCTGGTGGTGGGTTGTCGCGCAGCTGGCCGCCCAGCTGACGGCCGATGCCGTAGCTGACGCGAGTTTCGTCGGTGGACAGGTTGAGTTCGGACATTGTCGTGCTCCACTGCAGGGCGCAGTGCAGCCGCGCCCTTGATGAAAAGGGCGAGCAGCCTAGCACACTGGGGAGCTGCGAGCAGCTACCAAGCCGAACGCTGGGAAATCGGCACCTTCAGGTCTTCTTCCGGGTGCGTGCCCATGCCGCACATCTCGTCCTGCACCGACCAGTGCACCAGGTTCATCGAGACCATGGGGATGGTTTGCAGCAACTTGCGCGCATCCTCCACCGAGTGCACGCGCAAGCGTTCACCACGGGGGTCGGACAATGGGTGGGGGCGGCCTTTGACCCGGGCCTCGAGCAGGTAGTCACCACCTTCGATGGCGATCAGGTTCAGTTCTTCGACATGGCCAGCCCTGGCCTCGGTGTTGAGCTGATGCAGGTTCATGAGAGCACCTCGCGATGGGAACCACGCATGAGAGCTCATTTTTTGTACAGGAAGGGCGAATGCGCAAGGCATGACTAACGCCGCTCGTCAGTTGGACCGTGCTGGCCTCTTCGCGGGCTTGCCCGCTCCCACAGGGATTGCGAAGAGGCCTGACAGGACTCAGTGCTTGGTCAGCTTGTCCAGGTAGCCCATGCAGAACGCCGAGATCACGAAGGTCATGTGGATGATCACGTACCACATCAGGTAATCGGTGGAGATATTCTGCGCATCCATGAACACCCGCAGCAGGTGGATGGATGAAATCGCCACGATCGACGCGGCAACCTTCATCTTCAGCGACGAAGAGTCCATCTTGCCCAGCCAGTTGAGCTTTTCCTTGCTCTCGTCGATATCCAGTTGCGAGACGAAGTTTTCGTAGCCGGAAATCATCACCATCACCAGCAGGCCGCCCACCAGCGACATGTCGATCAGCGACAGGATCACCAGGATTAGGTCGGCTTCGCTCAAGGCGAAGACATTGGGCAGGACGTGGACCACTTCCTGGAAGAATTTCAGCGCCAGGGCCAGCAGGCCGAGGGACAGGCCGAAGTAGATGGGTGCGAGCAGCCAGCGCGAGGCATACATCGCGTTTTCGAGAATACGTTCCATGGAGGGTTTGGGACTCGTCAGGTGACTAAAAAAACGACGGCGAGTATAGCCAGCCACCTGTTACAGCAAAAGCCCGGTGAATTGGGGGCTGCTTTACAGCCCCCAACCTCAATCAGGTCTCCGGATGAAACTGGTAATCCCCCAGGTTCCGACACCGCTCACCATTGATCCGCCGCAACTGCGCCTGCAAATGCAAACACCAGATCTGCGGGTCCTCGGCCACCTGATAGCCATGCAAGGTCAGGCTGTCGACAATGGCATTGAGCACTGATTCGGCCACCAGCGGCCCATGGAACGGCCCTTGGGCCTTGATCGCGGAGGGTTGTTCACCGGCCATGCCGGCGGCGAACAGCAGCGTCCACATGCCGTTGTCCCCGGCCAGTGGGCGGATGCTGCATTCGATGCGGGTCACCAGGCCCAGGCACTGGCGTGTGAGGCTGAGGTTGCGCATGGCCGCGTCCCCTCCAAAAAGCCCTGTTCAGCCTGAACCTCAGGCTGTTTCCATCCTGAACGCTGTACTGTCCTTAAGTTCCAGCATAGAAGAACAGTACAGAAAGATGGAAAACCGGCGCTGAACGGTAGCACATCGCCGCCAGCGCCGGTTAATTGACTCAGGCCGGTTTGGCCTGGGCAATCACCTCTTCCAGGCGTTCCTTTTCTGCCTTCTCGATCTCTTCCTCGCTGATCATCTCGGCGATTTCCCGCAGGCGCTCCACCACCCGGGCATTGACGCTGCCCTCGGTGAACAGCCCCTTGTCGTCGAGCACCCCGGCCTCCTCGCCCACCAGCAGGCTCAGTGCCTCGTCGGCCTGGCTGACTGCATAAACGTGGAACTGGCCATTTTCCACCGCTTGCAACACACGCTCGTCAAGCATCAGGGTGGCGACGTTGGCACGCGGAATGATCACCCCCTGCTCGCCGGTCAGGCCACGGGCTTCGCACAGGCGGAAGAAGCCCTCGATCTTCTCGTTCACCCCACCTACCGCCTGCACTTCGCCAAACTGGTTGATCGAGCCAGTGATGGCAAAGCACTGCTTGAGCGGTGTGCGCGACAATGCCGAGATCAGTGTGCAGGCCTCGCCCAGCGAAGCGCTGTCACCGTCCACGTAGCCGTAGGACTGCTCCAGGGCGATGCTCGCGGAAATCGCCAACGGGAACTCCTGGGCATAGCGGCTGCCAAGGTAGCCGGTGAGGATCATCACGCCCTTGGAGTGGATCGGCTGGCCGAGGTTGACCTCGCGCTCGATGTCGACAATGCCGCTGCCGCCCGGGTACACGGTGGCGGAGATACGCGCCGGCATACCGAAAGCCGAATCGCCCACCTCCAGCACGGTCAGGCCGTTGCACTTGCCAATGGCAGCACCTTCGGTATCGATCAGGATGATGCCGGCGAGCATGTCGTCCAGCACCCGCTGCGATACACGCCCGGTACGGGTGGCCTTGGCCTTGAGCGCACGCTCGATGTGCCCGGCGTCAGTCATTTCGTCACTGGCCAGCTGGCGGATGAAATCGGCCTCGCTGACCAACTGGAACAAGTCGCCGATACGCGCCGACAGGCGTGACTGGTTCTCTGCCAGGCGGGCGCTGTAGGTGGCCAGGCGTGCCACCGCATCGCTGGTCAGCGGCGCCATGCCCTCTTCGTTGGTGCGGGTGCGCAACAGCTGGGCAAACTGCTCCAGGTTCTCGTCGACCATGGGCATGTCTTCGTCGAAGTCCACCAGCACACGGAACATCTCCTGGAAGTCCGGGTCGTGGTCCTGCAGCGCGTAGTACAGCTGACGCGAGCCGATGATTACCAGTTTGACGTTCAGCGGGATCATTTGCGGCTGCAGGCTGACGGTGGCGACACGGCCCAGTTCACCGATCGGCGACTCCATCTTCAGCTTGCGCGACTGCAGGGCGCGCTTGAGCGCATCCCACACAAACGGCTCGCCCAGCATCTTCTCGGCTTCGAGAATCAGGAAGCCGCCGTTGGCACGGTGCAGCGCGCCTGGGCGCAGCTGGCGGTACGAGGTATACAGCGCGCCCTGGTCGGTGCTGTACTCGATGCGGCCAAACAGGTTGTCGTAGGTTGGGTGCGGCTCAAACACTACCGGCGCACCGCCGTCAGCGTGGTGACCAACCACCAGGCTTGGGGCGTACTGCTCTTCCAGCAGCTTGCGCGCAGCCGCGTCGGTCTTGCTGTCGTCGACCAGTTGCTCGACCACGGTGCGCAGCAGGTTCAGCTGCACCGACTGCAGGTAGGCGCAGACCGCCGCGTTTTCCGCGTACTTTTCCGACAGCGGCGCCAGCAACGGCTGCAGGGCCAGGGTGATGGTTTCTTCGTTGAGCTGACGCAGCTGGTTGTTCGATTCGCGCTTCCATTGCGGCAGGCTGGCCAGCTCTTCATTGAGGCGCTCCTCAAGCAGGGCGATGTCCTCGTGGAACTGCTCGCGCACCTCTTCCGGCAACTGGGCAAACTCGGCCTCATCCAGTGCCTTGCCTTCGGCCATCGGGGTGAATGCGACGTTGCTCGCGTCGCGGTACAAGGCTACGTCCTTCTCCAGCGAAGCCCGCTCGATCACATCCAGGGCGCGGTCGTAGCGCTGGTTGAAGGCGCGGTCGATGGCGCCTTTCTTCTGCTGGTAAGACGGGTGCTCGAACACGGCCGGGAACGTCGCCAGCAGGTTGTCGATCAACCCGCCCATGTCTGCGATGAACTCGGCAGCGCTACCGGACGGCAGCTCCAGTGCACGCGGTTCGCGAGTGTCGTCGAAGTGGTTGACGTAGACCCAGTCGGCCGGCGTGTGCTGGCGCTTGCCCTCGGCCTTGAGGTAGCGCTTGACGAACGAGAAGCGCCCGGTGCCGGGCTCGCCCATCACGTATACGTTGTAACCGGGGCGCGGCATGGCCACGCCGAACTGCAGGGCCTCGACAGCACGCTCCTGGCCCAGGACGCCGCGAAACGGCTCCAGATCGTCGGTATGGGTAAAGGCAAACTGCTCGGGGGAGAAACGCCGGGTCAGGGCTTCGGGCGCGAGACGCAGGCGCGCAGCGACAGGATCGGGCATTGGGTTTCCTTACTTCGGCGGGGCAGATACGCAGCATTCTGGCGCTGCCCGCGCGCGCCTTGCAAGGCTCGGCAGGACTTTATGTCGCAGCCAGTGCAGGTCATGTAACAGCAAATTTTTCGCAATCAACAACGCAACCTTTAGATCGTGCCTAAACTCCAAGCTGCGCGGGTGGGTGAAATGCTTTCCCGACCTGGCAACCGAGTTGCCAGAAACCCTGACCCTTGGTTAAGTCAAATAGAGAACAAATGCTATGAAACGGATTCTTCTGGGTACTCTGTTCACCGTGGTCTCGCTGAACGCCATGGCTGAAGCGCCAGGCGGCCCGAACTGCGGCTGGGGCAACATGCTGTTCGAAGGCCAGCGCGGCACTCCGGCACACTTCCTGGCTTCTACCACCAACGGCACCTCCGGTAACGCCACCTTCGGCATGACTTCCGGCACCAACGGCTGCTCGACCAAGGCTTCGCTGACTTACGGCGGCAAGTCCTGGTTCGCCATGAACGGCATGATGAACGAGCTGTCCGAAGACATGGCCATGGGCCAGGGCGAAGCACTGACCACCTATGCCGTAGTGCTCGGCGTGGCCCCGGAAGACCGTGGCTACTTCGCCTCGGTTACCCACCAGCACTTCAACCAAATCTTCAGCAGCGCCGACGTCACTGCCGAAACCGTCCACAGCAACACCCTGGCCGTTCTGAAGAACGACCCACGCCTGGCCAAATACGCTACCGAGGCCTAAGCACAGCTGCTCCCGCCCCACCCCTGGGGCGGGTTTCGCCTTTTTTCGGCATCGTTAAGAAGTAGTTGCCCGATATGCTCAAACGCCTCGCTGCCCTGGCGCTGTGTGCCTGCGCCCCTGTTCATGCTGCGCCCATGCTGGACCAAGGCCGTCTCCAGCAACTGGCCAACACCCCTTACTGGATCGCCCTGGGCCATTACGAAACCGCCAAACTCGGCGGTTGGCGCAGCTATGTGGACGATGATGCGTTCTTCCTGGCTGAGGACGGCGCGCACCACCCGGACCAGGAGCTGCAAGCCACGGTCGCAGCGCTGTACGCCCCGGCCAGCCTTGGTGACAAGCACGCCCAGTGCGTGTTCCCGGCGCGCACCCGCTGGCTGCGCGAACAACTCGACCTGCAAGACCTGCCGCAACCGGACTGCCAGGAATTCAAGACCTGGTACCAGTCGATCGACCCGCACAGCGCGGCGTTGATCTTCCCCGCGGCCTACCTGAACAGCCCGTCATCGATGTTCGGCCACACCCTGCTGCGCATCGACCAGTCCAAAACCCGCAGCGACAACACCACGCTGCTGAGCTACGCGATCAACTTCGGTGCCTACATCGAAGGCAGCGACAACAGCATCCTGTACGCCTGGAAAGGCCTGATGGGCGGCTACCCGGGCCTGTTCGCGCTGATGCCCTACCAGGAAAAACTGTCCGAATACCGCAGCCTGGAAAACCGCGACCTGTGGGAGTACCAGCTGGACCTGACCCCGGAAGAAACCGGGCGCATGGTCGAGCATGTGTGGGAGCTGAAGCAGGTCCAGTTCGATTACTTCTTCTTCGACGAAAACTGCTCGTATCGCCTGCTGGAACTGCTGCAAGTGGCACGGCCGAGCCTGGACCTGACCTCGCAATTCCCGCTGACTGCCATCCCCACGGACACGGTAAAAGCCGTGAAGCAGTCGGGCATGGTCGCCAGCGAAACTTACCGCCCCTCGCGTGAACGTGAGCTGCTGGCCCGCGCCGAGCCGCTCGACCACCACGAGAAGCGCCAGGTACTGGCCGTAAGCGCCGACACCACGCAATTGCAAAGCCCCGAATTCCAGGCCCTGCCCCGCGAACGCCAAGCGTTGGTACAGGATGCCGCGTATCGCCTGGAGCGCTACCGCGCCAATGGCCAGGAGCGCGACCCTGGGCAAGCGAAGCGTAGCTTCGAGTTGCTGCGGGCGATCAACAGCAACCCGCCCCCTGCGCTGCAAATCGAACGCCCTGGCCTGCCCGAGGACGGCCATGACTCACGCACCTGGCAATTGGGCGTGGGCACCCGTGAAGACCGCGCGTACGCCGAATACGGCCTGCGCATGGCCTATCACGACCTGAATGACAACGCCTATGGCTTCCCGCTGGGCGCGCAGATCGAAATCCTGCAATTGAAAGTGCGCCAGTACGAGGGTAACGACTGGCAGGTGCAGCGCCTGGACCTGGCCACCATCCGCTCGCTGACGCCCCGTAACGAGCTGCTCAAGCCCTGGTCGTGGCAGGTGGCCGGCGGGCTGGAGCGGGTGCAGGGCAAGCATGATGACGAAGTGCTGGTAAGCCATGTGAATGGCGGGGCCGGCGGTACCTGGCAATTGGCCGATGGCTTGCTGGGCTTTGCCCTGGGCACGGTGCGGGTCGAGCATCACAACGACTTCGCCCAGTTCATCGCCCCGGCGGCGGGCTTCAATGGCGGGCTGCTATGGCGTAACGGGCTGGGCAACATGACGCTGGAGGCCAAGGGCGATTACTTCACCAATGGTGAGGTGCGCCGTAGTGTGAGCCTTAATCAGCAGTGGGAAATCAGCCAGAACCTGGGGGTGAGGTTGAGTGCTTCGCGGGAGTTCAGCCACCTGGCTACGGCGCAGAACGAGGTGATGCTGGAGCTGAAGTGGTATCACTATTGACGCGGACCTTGTGGGAGCGCGCCGGGACTGAAAGGATGTGACCCTAGCAACTCTTTGACACTGTTTTGACACCCGCCCAACAAATCGCCACCTAGACTTTCCACTGTCAACTGGAGGGCTTTGTGGTTATGTCGCGGTACTGGTTCGGCGTGTGCATTGCGTTGTTGCTGTCAGGTTGCGAAACCACCCACGAGCAGATGGTCAATCACGGTTACCCCCCCGCCTATGCCGATGGCTTCCAGGACGGCTGCAGCAGTGGCCGCCAGGCGGCCGGGCTGATGGTTGGCGGCTTCCGCAAGGACGTGCCGCGCTACCTGCACGAGCGCCAGTACGAAACCGGTTGGGACGATGGCTTCCGCCAATGCCAGGCCATGCAGAACAGCGAAGAACAGCGCCAGTACCACGAGCGCTTCTGGGACCAGCGCGACCGCGAGTGGGAACAGGAAAAGGACCGCGGCGCCGCCAAGGCCTATCGCCACAACTGAGTCGCAAACGGATATCCCTTGAAACCGGCGGCCTGCCATGATGGTCTCCTGCACAAGGAGGCCCTGCATGAGCCGAGCATTCGTCAACGAAGACCAGGCAGCCGCCCAGGCCGACCAACCGGTTGAGCGGCGCGTCAGCGAACAACCCAACTACGTCACCGCCAGTGGCCTGCGCCAGCTGCAAGAGCGCGTGGCCGAGCTGCATGCCCAGCGCAGTGAGCTGCAGGCGCAGGGCGAGCGTGCCGACAAACAGCGGCTGGCCGATACCGAGCGCGACCTGCGCTACTTCAGTGCGCGGGTGCAGAGCGCGCAGGTGGTGCCGGCGGCAACCTCACGCCACAAGGTGCAGATTGGTAGCCGGGTGCGGTTTGTGGATGCGCAGGACCAGGAGCAGGTGGTGCAGTTGGTAGGTGAGGATGAAGCAGATGCTGGGCGGGGGCTGATCAACTGGGGGTCGCCGTTGGGGCGGGCCTTGCTGGGCGCGGGGCCTGGGGATGAAGTGGTTTGGCGGCGGCCGGTGGGGGAGCAGGTGATCGAAGTGGTTGAAGTCATGGGTGAAGGTTGAGGGCCCTGGGGGCTGCTTTGCAGCCCATCGCGACACAAGGCCGCTCCCACAGGAGTACGCAATTCCCTGTGGGAGCGGCCTTGTGTCGCGATAGGGCCGCAAAGCGGCCCCCTACGGCCTCAGATCAAACGACGCCCTGCGCCAGCATCGCATCGGCCACTTTCACGAAGCCGGCGATGTTCGCACCTTTGACGTAGTTGATACGGCCATCGGCCTCTTCACCGTAGTGCACGCAGGCATGGTGAATCGACTGCATGATGTTGTGCAACTTGCTGTCCACTTCACCGGCAGTCCACAGCAGGCGCATGGCGTTCTGCGACATTTCCAGGCCCGACACGGCCACGCCGCCGGCGTTGGAAGCTTTGCCCGGGGCGTACAGGATGCCGGCGTCCAGGAAGATATCCACAGCTTCCAGGGTGGTCGGCATGTTGGCGCCTTCAGCCACGCAGATGCAGCCGTTGCGCAGCAAGGTACGGGCGTCTTCGGCGCCCAGCTCGTTCTGCGTGGCGCATGGCAGGGCGATGTCGCACGGCAGGCTCCACGGGGTCTGGCCCTTGCGGAACTCCAGGCCGAACTGCTCGGCCAGCGCGCTGATGCGGCCGCGCTTGACGTTTTTCAGCTCCATGACCGCATCCCACTGGGCGTCGGTCAGGCCAGCTTCGGCGTACAGGGTGCCTTCGGAGTCGGACAGCGAGATCACCTTGCCGCCCAGGTCCATGACCTTGCGCGCAGCATACTGGGCCACGTTGCCCGAACCGGAAATCGCCACGCGGCAGCCATCGATACGCTTGTCCTGGCGCTTGAGCATTTCTTCGGCGAAGTACACGCAGCCGTAGCCGGTAGCTTCCGGGCGGATCAGGCTGCCGCCGTAGGTCATGCCCTTGCCGGTCAGCACCGACGTGAACTGGTTGGCCAGGCGCTTGTACTGGCCGAACATGAAGCCGATTTCGCGGGCACCCACACCGATGTCACCGGCCGGTACGTCGCAGTCGGCGCCAATGTGGCGGTACAGCTCGCTCATGAACGCTTGGCAGAAGCGCATCACTTCAGCGTCGCTCTTGCCTTTCGGGTCGAAGTCCGAGCCGCCCTTGCCGCCGCCCATGGGCAGCGAGGTCAGGGAGTTCTTGAACACCTGCTCGAAGGCCAGGAACTTCAGCACGCTGAGGTTCACCGACGGGTGGAAGCGCAGGCCGCCCTTGTACGGGCCGATGGCGCTGCTCATCTGGATGCGGTAGCCGCGGTTGACCTGCACCTTGCCCTGGTCATCGACCCAGGAAACACGGAACAGCACAGCACGCTCCGGCTCGACCATGCGCTCGAGGATGCCGGATTGCAGGTAATGGGGGTTGGCTTCAAGGAATGGCCACAGGGTGCGCAGCACCTCTTCCACCGCCTGGTGGAATTCCGGTTGGCCTGGGTCACGCTGCTGGAGGCGTGCAAGGAAATTGTCGACAGATTCGATCATGGTAGACATCTCACCGAAGGGTTTGGACTTATTGGTTTTTTCAGGAATGTACCAAGAAGCAATCGCACCGGAATAGGGCGAAATGTCGTTTTTTTGAAATTATTTGGTGCGTTTTTATAAATGTATACAAAATCAAGCTTCACCGGTGGCTTCTTCGCGGGTAAACCCGCTCCCACATGGGCCTTGTTCAGGGCTTGAGGCAGCAGGTTTCCCTGTGGGAGCGGGTTCACCCGCGAAGAAGCCCGCGCCGTTTTCAGCCAGGCACAAAAATGGGGCCACCCAGGGCCCCATTCTTGTGCATCAAAAGCTGGCTTACTGGGCCAGCTTCTTGTGCCGTACCCGGTGCGGCTGGGCAGCGGCATCACCCAGGCGCTTCTTGCGGTCGGCTTCGTACTCGGTGTAGTTACCTTCGAAGAACACCACGTTCGAGTCGTCTTCGTACGCCAAGATGTGGGTAGCCACACGGTCCAGGAACCAACGGTCGTGGGAAATCACGATCGCGGCGCCCGGGAAGTCCAGCAGGGCTTCTTCCAGCGAACGCAGGGTTTCAACGTCGAGGTCGTTGGACGGTTCGTCGAGCAGCAGGACGTTACCGCCCTCCTTCAGGGTCAGTGCCAGGTGCAGGCGGCCGCGCTCACCACCAGACAGGTCCTTGACGAACTTCTGCTGGTCGCCACCCTTGAAGTTGAAGCGGCCAACGTAAGTACGCGACGGGATCTCGTAGTTACCGATGCGGATCATGTCGGAACCGTCGGAAACCTGCTGGAACACGGTCTTGCCACCGTCCAGGTCCTCACGGCTCTGGTCCACGCAGGCCAGCTGTACGGTTTCACCGATCTCGATGCTGCCCGAATCCGGCTGTTCCTTGCCCATCAGCATGCGGAACAGGGTCGACTTACCGGCACCGTTACCACCGATCACGCCGACGATGGCGCCTTTAGGCATGGCGAACGACAGGTTGTCGATCAGCACGCGGTCGCCGTAGCCCTTGGTGACGTTCTTGAACTCGATGACCTTGTCGCCCAGGCGCGGACCAGCCGGGATGTAGATCTCGTTGGTTTCGCTGCGTTTCTGGAATTCCTGCGACTGCATTTCTTCGAAACGCTGCAGACGGGCCTTGGATTTGGACTGACGAGCCTTGGCGCCTTTGCGCACCCACTCCAGTTCCTCTTTCATGGCTTTCTCGTGGGCGCTCTGCTGCTTGGATTCCTGCGCCAGGCGGTCCGACTTGGCTTCCAGCCAGCCCGAGTAGTTGCCTTCGTACGGGATACCGGCGCCGCGGTCCAGTTCCAGGATCCAGCCGGCAACGTTGTCGAGGAAGTAACGGTCGTGGGTAATCGCTACCACGGTGCCCGGGAAGTCGTGCAGGAAGCGCTCCAGCCAAGCCACCGAGTCGGCGTCCAAGTGGTTGGTTGGTTCGTCGAGCAGCAGCATGTCGGGGGCCGACAGCAGCAGGCGGCACAGGGCCACACGGCGCTTTTCACCACCCGACAGGTGCTCGATGCGTGCGTCCCAGGCCGGCAGGCGCAGGGCATCGGCGGCCACGTCCAGCTGACGCTCCAGGTTGTGGCCGTCGGCAGCCTGCAGGATGGCTTCCAGCTTGGCCTGCTCGGCAGCCAGCTTGTCGAAGTCGGCATCCGGTTCGGCGTAGGCAGCGTAGACCTCGTCCAGGCGCGCCTGGGCGTCCTTGATTACGCTGACCGCTTCCTCGACCACTTCGCGAACGGACTTGTTCGGGTCCAGTTGTGGTTCCTGCGGCAGGTAACCAACGTTGATGTCGGGCATCGGACGGGCTTCGCCGTCGAATTCCTTGTCGACGCCCGCCATGATCCGCAGCAGGGTCGATTTACCGGCGCCGTTCAGGCCGAGCACGCCAATCTTGGCGCCAGGGAAGAACGACAGGGAAATATTCTTGAGAATTTCCCGCTTCGGCGGCACGACCTTGCTCAGCCGATGCATGGTGTAGACGTATTGAGCCAAAACCAAGCCCTCTAATCAGATAGGTAAAGACATCGACGATCGCCCCGGCGCGCTGGCCAGGGGGATGTGTTTACGGGGTGTCATTGAACAAAGTCGACCATTCTACGCCAACGCGCGGCGTTGCATAGGAGGGGCGGATGGTGGGGTGAGATCGGGGTGATCCCTGGGGGAAATCTATGGCCTGTACCGGCCTATTCGCGGCTAAAGCCGCTCCCACACGGATAGCACTGCCTTCAAGGACAACGCATTACCTGTGGGAGCGGCTTTAGCCGCGAAAGGGCCGGCACAACAAACAGGATGGCTCAGACGTGACGCTGCCTGGCCTTGCCCCGCGGCAACCGGCAACGGTCGCCCTGCTCGGCCAGGCGCGCGGCCCAGGCGGACTTCACGCTGAAGCTGCCGCTGCGGGCAGGCTGCTGCTCGGCCACCTTGGCCGGCTTGGCGGCCGCAGGCGCTGTGCTGACAACCTTGGCGGCGGGCTTGCTGGCCGCTGCCACGGCAACTGCCGGCTCTGCTGCCGCCTTGGCGGTCTTGCGCAGTTCAGCCAGCGATGGGGTCTTGCTTTTGGCGGCAGCGGCCGCCTCGGGTTTGCTCAGCGAACGCTGGCAAGACTTGCAGGATACGTCCTCGGTCACGGCAGTGCTGACAAGGGTCTGACTGCTGCGCCCACAGGCGGAATCGAGGCCATTGGTGGAAAAGTGAGTAACCAAAACCGAACATCTCCAATGCGTTGTCATGTGAAGCGGGCGCTATTCTCGCACAGGTTGCAGGGGCTTGCCGAACCACCGGGCAGCCACCATCGGTCATCACGACTGGCACTTTGCCATAATCCTAGGCATGCTAGCCCGTTTCGGGTGTCCGGCCTTATAGTGCGCCACCGCGGTCCAGCAGCCAGACACCGGCATACACCGTGCATGATCCATCCCTGCCATCGCCAGCCCTATCGCAGGATCAACGCTTGACCAACCTTACTCATCCGTCGTCATTGCGTTCCGCCCCACCGGCGCCCGCTGCTGCCCTGCGCGGGTCTATCAAGGGTGCGCTGGCGCTGCTGGCCCTGATCCTGCTGGGCCTGCTGCTGTGGCAGCTGTTCGCCCAGTTCAACCATACCCAGAACGACTTGCGCAAACAGAGCCTGGACGCCACCGCCGAACTGGCCGACCACCTGAGCCTGAACATGGCGTTACAGGCGCAACAGGCGGTGAATGTGGTGCAGCCCTACGTCAATGCGCCGACGCCTACGGCTCTGCCCAACCTGCTGGGCACTTTGCGCGAGCGCCTGCCAGCCCTGCAAAGCGTGGCCTGGTTGGACAGCGCCGGGCAGGTAAGGGCCGACAGCCTGGCTGGCAGCCCCGACCGCCAGTTGCTTGACGAGCTGCTCACGCTGAACCAGGGCCGCGCGTACTTCTTCAACAATTCGGCCGACAACAGCACCCTGTACCTGTTGCTGCGCCAGGCCACCGAACAGGACCGCGGCTACTGGCTGCTGCGCCTGTCACCGGCCTACTACAACACCCTCACCGCCCACCTGGATGGCGACGGCCACCCGCTGTGGCTACTGGAAAACAGCCGCAGCGGCGAAGTACTGCAGCGCCATGCGCCAACCAATACCAGTAACGAGCCGCTGCAAAGCGTGATGCTGGCGTTCATCGACAACAGCACCTGGCAGCTGCGTGGCCTGTTCGACGCCAAGCTGACCCAGCAGAAGCTGCTGCCAGCACTGCTCGGCAAATGCCTGCTGGTGCTGTTCTGCGCCCTGCTGCCGGTGCTGGCCCTGATCAACATGCGCCGCCGCCAACGCGCGCTGCAGGAAGACCGCCGGCGCTACCAGGAAATTTTCGAAGGCACCGGCGTGGCCCTGTGCGTGCTCGACCTGTCCAGCTTGCCCGGCCAGCTCGACCGCTACCACCTGCGCAACCGCGCCGCGCTCAAGCACAGCCTGGCCCTGGACCCGAACCTGCGCCGCTCGCTGTTGCAGGAGCTGAAGATCACCGAGGTCAACCAGGTGACGCGCCAGCTGCTGAACATCGACAGCCACGAAGGCGCCTGGCAGCGCCTGATCGACGGCACTGGCGATGGCCGCGACAGTGTTGGCATGCAACTGATTGACGCGCTGATCGAACAACGCTCGCTGCTGGAGCTGGAAGTGCGCCTGCCAGCACCGCTGGGTGGCGAGCTGCACCTGTGGCTGATGGCGCGCCTGCCGCAACAACGCCGCGACTACCAGGCGGTGATCCTCAGCATCAGCGACATCACCAGCCGCAAGCAGGTGGAGCTGTCACTGCTGGAGCGCGAAAGCTTCTGGTCGGATGTGGTGCGCACCGTACCCGACCAGCTATACGTGCAGGATGTGCTCAGCCAGCGGATGATCTTCAGCAACCGCCACCTCGGCCAGACCTTGGGCTACGACCGTACCGAGCTGGCGCAGATGGGTGACCGCTTCTGGGAGATGCTGTTGCACCCCGAAGATGCTGCCCACTACCAGGCCCTGCGCCAGCAACAGCGCGACACCGGCCATGACCTGCCGCTGCACTGCCAGCTGCGCTTCCGCCACCGTGATGGCGGCTGGTGCTGCTACGACATCCGCGAACAGGTGCTGACCCGCGACGCCGATGGCTTGGCGACGCGCATCATTGGCGTGGGCAAGGACGTGACGGTGCAGATCGCGGCCAGCCAGTCGCTGCGCGACAGCGAACAGCGCTACCGCATGCTGGCCGAAAGCATCAGCGACGTGATCTTCTCCACCGACAACCTGCTCAAGCTCAACTATGTCAGCCCCTCGGTGCAGAGTGTGCTGGGTTACCAGGCCGATTGGATCTTCGCCAACGGCTGGCAGTCGATCATCGCCAACCCGGCCCAGCTCACCGGCATCTACAGCCTGATGGAGCGCGTCAGCAAGGCCATCGGCGACCCGGCCCAACTGGCCCAGCTGCGCAGCCAGCTACCCAGCCAACTGTTCCTGTTCGACTGCCTGCGCGCCGATGGCCGCAAGATACCTATCGAGCTGCGCCTGGTGCTGGTGTGGGACGATGAAGAACGCTTTGAAGGCGTGCTCGGGGTGGGCCGCGACATCAGCCAGCAACGTCGCGCCGAAAAAGACCTGCGCATGGCGGCCACGGTATTCGAGCACTCCACCTCGGCAATCCTCATCACCGACCCGGCCGGCTATATCGTCCAGGCCAACGAGGCGTTCAGCCGGGTCAGTGGCTATGCCGTCAACGAAGTGCTCGACCAGTTGCCCGGCATGCTCACGGTGGACCACCAGCAGGAAGGCCACCTGCGCTACGTGGTAAAGCAACTGCACCAGCGCGGCAGCTGGGAGGGCGAGGTGTGGCTAAAGCGCCGCGACGGCGACCACTACCCAGCCTGGGTTGGCATTACCGCGGTACTGGACGACGAAGGCGACCTGGCCAGCTACGTGTGCTTCTTCACCGATATCAGCGAGCGCAAGGCCAGCGAACAGCGCATTCATCGCCTGGCCTACTACGACGCCCTCACCCACCTGCCCAACCGCACGCTGTTCCAGGACCGCCTGTACAACGCTTTGCAACAAGCCGAGCGGCAAAAGGCCTGGGTGGTGCTGATGTTCCTCGACCTGGACCGCTTCAAGCCGATCAACGACTCCCTCGGCCATGCCGCCGGCGACCGCATGCTCAAGGACATGGCCCTGCGCCTGCTGGCCTGCGTGGATGATGACGACACCGTGGCGCGCATGGGTGGCGACGAGTTCACCCTGCTGCTGCAACCGCGCCCCACCCGCGAGATGGCGCTCAACCGCGCCATCCACGTGGCCGAGAACATCCTCGGCAGCCTGGTGCGGCCGTTCGTACTGGAAAACCGCGAGTTCTTCGTCACCGCCAGTATCGGCATCGCCCTGAGCCCGCAGGATGGCGGCGAGTTGAGCCAGCTGATGAAAAACGCCGACACCGCCATGTACCACGCCAAGGAACGCGGCAAGAACAACTTCCAGTTCTACCAGGCCGAGATGAACGCCAGCGCCTTGGAACGCCTGGAGCTGGAGAGCGACCTGCGCCATGCCATGGAGCAGAACGAGTTCATCCTCTACTACCAGCCGCAGTTCAGTGGCGACGGCAAGCGCCTGACCGGCGCCGAAGCGCTGCTGCGCTGGCGCCACCCGACCCGCGGCCTGGTGCCACCGGGCGACTTTATCCCGGTAATCGAAGAACTGGGGCTGGTAGTGGACGTGGGCGACTGGGTACTGCGCGAGGCCAGCCGCCAGCTCAAGGCCTGGCACAAGGCCAAGGTGCGGGTGCCGAAGGTGTCGGTGAACATTTCGGCGCGGCAATTTTCCGACGGCCAATTGGGCACGCGCATCGCCACCATTCTGGAAGAAAGCGGCCTGCCGCCAGCCTGCCTGGAACTGGAACTGACCGAGAGCATCCTGATGCGCGAGGTGAACGAGGCACTGCAGATTCTAGCCAGCCTGAAAAACCTCGGCCTGAGCATTGCGGTGGACGACTTCGGCACCGGCTACTCGTCGCTCAACTACCTCAAGCAGTTCCCCATCGACGTGCTGAAGATCGACCGCACCTTCGTCGACGGCCTGCCCGAAGGCGAGCAGGATGCGCAGATTGCCCGGGCGATCATCGCCATGGCCCACAGCCTCAACCTGGCGGTAATCGCCGAGGGCGTGGAAACCCACGAACAGCTGGAGTTCCTGCGCGAGCACGGTTGCGACGAAGTGCAGGGCTACCTGTTCGGGCGGCCGATGCCGGCGCATCAGTTCGAGGCGCAGTTCGCCAACGAGACATTGTTCATGTTCCATTGAGCCCGCCGCCTCACGGATTGCGCGGACTCTTGTGGGAGCGGCCTTGCGTCGCGAAAGGGCTGCACAGCAGCCCCAGGATTTCAGCGTAGAAGCACAAATTGCTGGGGCTGCTGTGCAGCCCTTTCGCGACGCAAGGCCGCTCCCACAAAGGACCGCGTTGAGGCCTAGGTCTGCGCCTGGAAAAACGGACCTTTGAGTCAACTCCCGCGCCCGCCCAGCCCAGACACGGCGCGGGATGCAACATGAAGCCCATTGGTCCGCGACTTGATGCCACTTCATATGCCAGCCGCGAATCAATCGGTTAGAATGCCCGCCTAACTCACCCCCGATCCTTGAGGACCGCCATGTTCAGCCGTGATTTGACCATTGCCAAGTACGACGCCGAGCTCTTCGAAGCCATGCAGCAAGAAGCCCTGCGCCAGGAAGAGCATATCGAGCTGATCGCTTCGGAAAACTACACCAGCCCGGCAGTCATGGAAGCCCAGGGCTCGGTCCTGACCAACAAGTACGCCGAAGGCTACCCAGGCAAGCGCTACTACGGTGGTTGCGAGTACGTCGACGTCGTCGAGCAACTGGCCATCGACCGTGCCAAAGAGCTGTTCGGCGCCGACTACGCCAACGTCCAGCCGCACGCTGGCTCCCAGGCCAACGCTGCCGTCTACCTGGCCCTGCTGTCGGCCGGTGACACCATCCTGGGCATGAGCCTGGCCCACGGTGGCCACTTGACCCACGGTGCTTCGGTAAGCTCCTCGGGCAAGCTGTACAACGCCATCCAGTACGGCATCGACGGCAACGGCCTGATCGACTACGACGAAGTCGAGCGCCTGGCTGTCGAGCACAAGCCGAAGATGATCGTTGCCGGCTTCTCGGCCTACTCGCAGGTTCTGGACTTCGCCCGCTTCCGCGCCATCGCCGACAAGGTCGGTGCCTACCTGTTCGTCGACATGGCCCACGTTGCTGGCCTGGTTGCCGCTGGCGTGTACCCGAACCCGGTGCCGTTCGCCGATGTGGTCACCACTACCACCCACAAGACCCTGCGCGGCCCGCGCGGTGGCCTGATCCTGGCCCGTGCCAACGCCGACATCGAGAAGAAGCTGAACTCCGCTGTGTTCCCAGGCGCCCAGGGCGGCCCGCTGGAGCACGTCATCGCGGCTAAGGCCATCTGCTTCAAGGAAGCCCTGCAGCCTGAGTTCAAGGCTTACCAGCAGCAAGTGGTGAAAAACGCCCAGGCCATGGCCAGCGTGTTCATCGAGCGTGGTTTCGACGTGGTTTCCGGCGGCACCCAGAACCACCTGTTCCTGCTGTCGCTGATCAAGCAGGAAATCTCCGGTAAGGACGCTGACGCCGCCCTGGGCAAAGCCTTCATCACCGTGAACAAGAACTCGGTACCGAACGACCCACGTTCCCCGTTCGTCACTTCGGGCCTGCGTTTCGGCACCCCAGCCGTTACCACCCGTGGCTTCAAGGAAGCCGAGTGCAAGGAACTGGCCGGCTGGATCTGCGACATCCTGGCTGACCTGAACAACGAAGCGGTGATCGACGCCGTACGTGAGAAGGTCAAGGCCATCTGCAAGAAGCTGCCGGTTTACGGCAACTGATCGGGCGCTAGCCTGCAGTGAAGAAGCCCGGCCCAGTGCCGGGCTTTTTCGTTTCGGGCTCTCAGACCTGACGCGATCCCTGTAGGAGCGGCCTTGTGTCGCGAGAGGACCGCAAAGCGGTCCCGGCGATCTTGTTGGTAAAGCTGCAATCGTGGGGCCGCGTCGCGCCCCTTTCGCGACACAAGGCCGCTCCTACAAAAATCTGCGGCATCCTTTAGGTAGCGCGTATTACCCTGTGTGCCTTTTCATCCAGCAAGCACAGGCCCCACCTTGACCAGAGAGCAACTCGAAACCCGGCAAATCCCGATCTACTTCGCCGCTGTGCTCGCCGCCGTCGCCTTTGGCCTGCTGGCCAGCGACACGGCACGCCACCTTGAGGCCCTGGTCACCCCCGCCATCGCCGTGTTGATGTACGCGATGTTCCTGCAGATTCCTTTCCTCGACCTGCGCCAAGGTTTGGGCAACCGCCGCTTCATCGGCGCCCTGTTGCTGGCCAACTTCATCCTTCTACCACTGCTGGTCTGGGCCATCACTCGCGGCCTGGTCGCACACCCGGCGATCCTCGTCGGTGCCTTGCTGGTGCTGCTCACACCGTGCATCGACTACGTGGTGGTGTTCACCCACATCGGCAAAGGCGATTCGCGCCTGACCTTGGCCGCCACCCCCGTGTTGCTGTTGCTGCAACTGGTCTTGCTGCCGGTGTACCTGGCGCTGATGCTGGGTGACAGCAACAACGTGGTCATCTCCATCACCCCGTTCGTGGAAGCCTTCGTGCTGTTGATCGCGCTGCCGCTGATGCTCGCCGTGCTCACCAGCGCCGGGGCCCGTCGCTCCCGTGCAGTCGCGGCCTGGAACGATGCCTGGGCGTGGCTGCCGGTACCGGCGATGGCCTTGGTACTGGTGGTGGTGATCGCTTCGCAGATTGCCGTGGTACTGCGCGACTTCGAGCGTTTGCTGCCGGTAATTCCGGTGTACATCGGCTTCATGCTGCTGGCGCCTGCGCTAGGTTTCATCTCGGCCCGGCTGCTGCGCCTGCCGGCCACCGAGGCACGCTCGGTGACCTTCAGCGCTGCCACGCGCAACTCGCTGGTGGTGCTGCCGCTGGCACTGGCATTGCCCGAAGAAATGCGCACCCTGGCGGCGGCAGCTGTCATCACCCAGACACTGCTCGAACTGGTGGCCGAACTGATCTACGTGCGGGCAGTGCCCCGGCTGGTGCACTGACCCGGCGCAGTGTCGGTTGCCACCAGGGCGCCAGAGCGCGCTTCTCAGCCGCCGTGCCAAGTCTGCACGACCACCCGCGTGGCAGCTGCGACAGGTTCACTGCGCCAAGCTGCTGCCTTTTCTGCTGCCCGGCTGAACACCACCAGAATCCAGGGCGCGCGCCCTTGCGGCCAGATGATTGCCACGTCGTTGGCCACACCGTAATCCCCGGAGCCGGTCTTGTCGCCGACTACCCACCCCTCAGGCACACCCGCACGGATACGGGTATCGCCGGTGGTATTGCCTTTCAGCCAACTGCTCAGCTGTACACGGGCAGCAACGGGTAGCACGTCGGTCAGTAGCAGGCGCTGAAGGGTCTGCCCCATTGCCATTGGGGTGGTGGTGTCCCGCAGGTCACCGGGGATGGCCGTATTCAGCTCAGGCTCATTGCGGTCCAGGCGGAATACAGCGTCGCCGAGCCCACGGGCGAAAGCCGTCAGCCCTGCCGGGCCGCCGACCTGTTCGAGCAACAGGTTACCTGCGGTGTTGTCGCTGTATTGCACCGTGGCGGCGCACAGCTCGGCAACGGTCATGCCCTTGCCCACGTGCTTCTCGGTGATGGGGGAATACACCACCAGTTTTTCTTTTGCGTACGGAATGCGGCGCTGCAGCAGCCCCGGGTCTTTTTGGCTCTGGTGCAGAATTGCGCCTGCCAGTATGGCCTTGAAGGTACTGCAGAAAGCGAAGCGCTCTTCGGCACGATAGGCCAACTGCTTGCCGGTGGCAGTGTCGAGCGCCCACAGGCCAAGGGTGACGCCGGCAGCCTGCTCCAGTTGTTGCAGCTGCTGACTGAGCGGGTTGGCTGCCCAGGCAGGCAGCGCCAGCGTGGCCGCACAGCCAAGGGCGCCCTGCAGCAGGTGACGGCGGTGGATAGACGGGTTCATAGCGGCTCCCACAAAATCGAAGCTGGGGAGACTAGAGCGTTTTCCCCCTGATACAAAGCCGCCAAATCCGAAACGCTAGCCTGTGGCGCTGCTCACAGCGCCTTCATCTCGGCAATATCCCGCGCCACCTGATCGGCCGAATGGTCGAACATCGCCTGCTCCTGAGCATCCAGCGGCAACTCGACGACCTGCGCCAGCCCCTTGTCCGACAACACACAGGGCACGCCCATGGCAATGTCCTGGCGCCCGTACTCGCCTTGCAGTATCGCCACCGCCGGCAGAATACGATTGCGCCCATTGGCGATGGCATCGACCATTTGCGCAATGGCCACGCCCGGTGCATCGCAAGCGCTGCCCATCTTTTTCAGGCCCAGAATCTCGCCGCCACCCTTGCGTGTGCGCTCGACAATCTGCTCGATCTGCTCACTGGACAGGAAGTGCGACAGTGGCACTGAGCCAATCTGGCAGTAGCGCATCAGCGGCACCATGCTGTCGCCATGCCCGCCCAGCACCAGCGCGGTGATATCCCGGGCAGAAAAGCCGGTTTGCTCGGCAATGAAGCACTTCATGCGCGCGGTATCCAGCACCCCCGCCTGGCCGAACACCTTGTCGCGCCCCAGGCCGCTGACGCTCCAGGCGCGATAGGTCAGCACATCGACCGGGTTCGACACCACCAACACCGTCGCCGCTGGCGCATGGTGTTTGATATCCGCCATGATGCTATCGAGAATCGGCAGGTTGATGCTCAGTACATCCTGCCGCGACTGCCCTGGCTTGCGCGGCACACCTGCGGTAATCACCACCAGTTCTGAACCGTCCAGCATTTCGGCATTGGCCCCGCCGTAAACCCGGGTATCGGAACCCGACTCCACTGCGGCCTGCCACACGTCCAGCGCCTTGCCCTGCGCCAACTCACCTTGCACATCCATCAACACCAGCTCACGGCACAATTCATCCCGGGCGATGATCTGAGCCGCCGCCTCGCCGACCAAGCCGGCACCCACGATTGTTAGCTTGTTCACCAGACACCTCCTAGCGGCGCGCGCCACCAGGAACACGCCTGCGTATACAGATGAAGTATTGCCCGCTGAAGCTAAAAGGCCACCGAAGTTTGATGCCAATCAGGCAAACGGCTTGGGCCGTGTTGCAACCCATCGCCAACGCCCACTCTGGGCCCTTGCGCAAACAGCCCACGTCATCTGATAACAAACTGATACACACAAGAACCGCATCAACACACAACGGGTTGAATTTGATGATCAATATTTTTATGGGTGCATGTTTTCATCACTACAACTGGTGAGTCATGTTTGGCCCTACGAACAGACGGGCAAGTTTGTCGACAAGATCAACCTTTCCGAAATGGGCAAAGACCGCGCATACGCACAAGCGCTGCTGTTCGGCCCGGACAAGAGTTACCAGGAGGTTGTTGCGGGTGGGCCAAACCTTGTGCGGTGCTTCTGCGGGGACGGCTCGGTTGTAGAGCAATGTGCAACGCTGGATTGCTTCTCCAGCCCCGAAGTGGATGCGGTTTGCGGCCCCATCTGCGAAAACCGCGGCGGTGAAGCGGGCACTGCATGCCTGGGGGGTGATCCGCAATGTGCAGCCCTATCGCAAACACCGGCTGCTGGCGCACCTGCGCTGGGCAAAAGGCAACCGCCAGGCCAGCTTGGGCGTTGGGCATAAGTGAATTGCGCAGGGCCTGCGCGATTGCACGTAATGCTCCGGGGCTAAGTGTTTAGCCCCGGAGCATCTGGTTCAGGCAGTGTTAAACATTGGGTATACGGCGCAAGCCATTACCTGCACCGCATCACTACTCCATGGCCGAGCATTCCACCCGCAGGAACGGGAAAAGCTCGTCTGGATTCCGGCACTCACTGTTCAGCTTCAGGCGTGCTGCTTCTGCGAGCGACCTGGTCGGGTAGCTTGGCTTCAGCCGTAACTTTTCTTGGTTGTCGTAGATGTCGAAGCCACCTGACACGGTCGCCGCATAAAAGCGAGCGCCTGATTGGAAGGATTCTTTTTCTATTGGCACCGCAGGAACGATAACAAATCTCGATTGCATATTTCGTGCCCCCCCGACTGATACCTTAGTATTAGCCTGAGGATTGAAAAGCATCAATATGACTCATCGAGACGAATCAGTGACGCGGCGTGTCACCCGTGTTCGGCATGGGCTTGCTGTTGCGCAGAAGGCTCAACGCTCAAGCGCAACGCAGCCCCTGTGGCAGCGGGCGCGCCCGCGCACAATCCAACACGGTGCATGGCACCGGCTGATCGGCAACAACTAAGCTGTAGCGATGAAAGCCGGTCTCTCAAGGACTTCTGCATGAGTGCTGCATCGCTTCCCGAACTCGATTGCGCATTGCCCGGGCTGGCTCGCAAGATCCGCGTGCTGGAGGCACTGGCCTGGCCGGACGGCGTAGAACAGCAATTCCTGACGCAATGGCGCGCCGGTAACGCGCAATTGCCCAAGGTGGCGCTGCCAGCGCGCGACCACAGCGCCGACATTGCCGCACTGGAAGCCTTTATCAGCAAGTGTGACCAAGGCCACCCGGCCGGGCACTTCCTGGCCACAACTGCGCGCAGCTATGCCACCGCCGGGCGCATGCTGGGGGCCATCGGCACGCCCGCCTTCACGCAGTATTCGTCGGCACTGTACCGCCGCCCGGACTTTCTTTACCCCAGGCAAAAGCTGACCATGCTCGATGCGGCCCGTTTCTTCCTCAGCACCACCGACGCCCTGCTTGGCGGAGACCAGATTCCACCGAGCGAAGCCGATATTCCGGCCGAGGCATTCGCCGCCTGGATGCAGCCGGAGCTGGACCGCTTCTTCGGTGCCGGCCAGGTCCGCATCGTGCTGGACCCGACCCTGGCGTCCAAGGCGATTGCCGGTAGCAGCCGCATCCGGCTGCGGGCCAGCGCCCTGTTCAGCGAGCTGGACAAGCAGCAACTGTTGCAACACGAAGCCTTCGTGCATGTCGCCACTGCACAGAATGGTGCCAACCAACACAACCTGAAGAGCCTGGGCCTCGGCGCACCGCGCACTACCCAGACCCAGGAAGGCATTGCCACACTGGCCGAGTTGTTCACCGGCAGCATGGACATCAATCGCTTGCGCCGCGTGGCCCTGCGCGTGCTTGCTGTGCAGCAGGCACTGGATGGTGCGGACTTCATCCAAGTGTTCGAAGGTTTCCTGGAGGCCGGCCAATCGCCAGAAGAGTCCTTCCGCTCCACCCAGCGCATTTTCCGCGGCGCCGACCTGCGTGGCGGCTCGGCCTTTACCAAGGACGCCGCCTACCTGACCGGCTTGCTGGGCGTGCATACCCTGCTGCGCGTGGCGATCCGCGACAACCGCCCGGAGCTGGTCGGCCACCTGTTCGCAGGGCGCATGAGCCTGGCCGATACCGTGCGCCTTGCGCCACTGTTCGAGTCCGGCTGGCTGCAAGCACCCACCTATATACCCGCCTGGGCCAGCGACATGCGCCGCCTCGCCGCCAACCTGGCGTTCTCGGCCTTCATCGCCCAAATCAGGCTGGACGTGCTCGACCTGCAGATGTTCTTGGCCTTTGCCGACGAGCACGAAGTGGATGCCAGTGCCCAGTGATCTACAGCCATCACTGCTCCTGTAGGAGCGAGTTCACTCGCGAACACGGGTGAAGCCGGAGCCATCCACTGCGTCGCCTGTTTCGCGGGCACGCCCGCCCCCACAGGTACTGCGCTGGCTTCGAATTGGCGCTGTACGTGTAGGAGCGGCTTTAGCCGCGAACACCGGCGCAGCCGGTGCCATCCACCGCGCTGGATTCTTTGCAGGCAAACCCGCACACAAACTACGCCTGCAAACTCAGCTCTTTGCGCGACATCCCAGCCTGCCGCAGGTGCAGCACAACCTCAGGGCTTGCGCGGCCCCTGCAGGAAGTCGCCCAGCCCTTCGAGCTGCGCTGTCGTGCAGAGAACTGTTGCTGCCAGGCGCGCCGCGTACCCTGTGGAAGATCACCCAGCCCTTTGGGCTGCGCTGTCGCGCAGAGAACTGTTGCTGGCAGGCGCGCCGCGTACCCTGTGGGAGCGGGCGCGCCCGCGAAGAATTTAACGCGGTGCATGGCACCGGCTGCGCCGGTGTTCGCGGGCTTGTCGTGGCGACGAACCGCTGCGATGGGCTGCGCAGCAGCCCCATACCCCGACCTGGCTGGAGTAACCCACCAGCAGCCTTCAGCAGAGGGGGCCAGCCGCGACGACAATATCTGGCCCACCGCTCATCAATGATCCTGCCTAACTCTCAGGGTCCTGGCCGTTTCGCTCCATCACCTTCCCACACTGCTCACTGGCCAACCGGCTAATTATCCGAATCGCCTGATGAATCCCTGCCGTGTTGCGAAAGCTCAGTCGCGGGTTGTGTTCGCACTCCAGCATTTCGTCGTGCTGGACCAGGGCCTCGCCTAGTAGTTCGAGGGTCCAGGCATAGCTTTGGATGGTGGATAGATGTTCTTGGTCAGACATGGCGGGCCTCCGGTTGGGCAGAGACAAATAGGGATTGGCTGACGGTGAGGTTACGGAGGGCAATAGAGGTAAAACGGTGGAGAACGGATGCGAGGATCCTGGATGGACTTGAGATAAGCATGCATGAGGCTCCAAGTTTCAGTTGGAGCTGCCACGATCCTTCCTACGGGATTGGGTGGCAGCTGAGTGTGGGGTAGGAATACCGGGAAACTTGGAAACCCGGCCAGGCCGAAGCCTGCCCACACACAGCCGCCATGACACAGCACGGCAGGCACAAAAAAAGCGCCAGCTGTGGTGCAGGGGCGCCTAGTGCGTGCGCCAAGTTTACCAACGGGTTCCTACGCCCGGTCACGGAATTTGCCGTGACGGGGAAATTTAGCCTCACACTTGTCGGCAGCGCAAGTTTAAAACTTGTAGGAAAATGATACGTAAAATGTAAGAAGATCGAAGAAAAATACGAATTTGACGGGTTTACGCGCCCCCGTGTAGGAGCTGGTTTGTCGTGGAGACGAACCGCTGCGATGGGCTGCGCAGCAGCCCCATTCACCTACCCGACAGGAGTAACCCACCTAGCGGCCTTCAGCAGATGGCCAACCAGCGGGCTCGCTAGGGAGCATGGGAATATCGCTAGCTGGTCACTTTCGAGGGGTGCCCTCAAATTTCCTCAACAAAATCATTTGCTCAGCCACCTATAATGGCGGTTTGCCATTTTTAGGTGGGTGACTAATGAAACGGACTCTTCTAGCCGCGATGCTCTCCATCGCAAGCATCGCAGCAAACGCAGAGGATGCGCCGCGTCATCACAACTTCAACTTCAGGGTTCACGGCCTTGGCAACGAGAAATGCCCCACAATTCTATCGGTCAGTGCCTCAGACCAAATCCGACTCAATGACTATGCTCGCGGATTCATCACCG
This sequence comes from Pseudomonas sp. TWI929, assembly GCF_039673335.1. Taxonomy (NCBI): domain Bacteria; kingdom Pseudomonadati; phylum Pseudomonadota; class Gammaproteobacteria; order Pseudomonadales; family Pseudomonadaceae; genus Pseudomonas; species Pseudomonas sp. TWI929. The sequence goes on along the minus strand of NZ_JBDJLK010000011.1, from coordinate 23,043 downwards.
GGGTGAACGTTTTTTCCAAAGTAGCGCGAGTAAACCCTTATAGCCCGAAGAAAACTGTGGGAGACCTCGAGGGTGATATCCCTATGATCGACGAGGGGGTACGCAACGCCTTTGTCAGGAACTGGTGCGTGACACACCCATCGGACGACTACCAGCAGGCCCTAACCGCGTGGGTAGAGCACATTATCAATACCTCTCCTCCTTGGTGACACCGAATGTCACTTGGGCCACTTACCTTTGACACCCAATACAAACCAGAGCATTAGGGCCACTGAGTACCCTCCTCGGCCAAGATCTCAACCATTATTCTTCGCAGGCTGAGCTGCGAGCCCCCATCACGCAGGAGGGAGCCGCGAACACCGGCGCAGCCGGTACCATCCACTGCGATGGGCCGCACAGCAGCCCCATAGCCCTACCCGACAGGAATAAACCACCAGGCGGCATTTAGCAGAGGGCCAGCCGCAACGATCACATCTGGCCCGCCACTCATCAACGATCGTGCCTAGCTATCCAACTCCTGCCCATTTCGCTCCATAACCTTCCCACACTGTTCACTGGCCAACCGGCTGATAATCCGAATCGCCTGATGAATCCCAGCCGTGTTGCGAAAGCTCAGCCGCGGGTTGTGTTCGCACTCCAGCATTTCGTCGTGCTGGACCAGGGCCTCGCCTAGTAGTTCGAGGGTCCAGGCATAGCTTTGAATGGTGGATAGACGTTCTTGGTCAGACATGGCGGGCCTCCGACTGGGCGGAGACAACGCAGGACTGGGTGACGGTGAAGTCAATGGGGGCCGCCGAGAAACGACGGTGGAGAACGAATGCGCGGCTCATGGATGGACTTGAGATAAGCATGCATGCGGTCCTTTTCGATTGAAGCACCACGCTGACCGTCGCCAAACGGTTAGGGTGGCAGCTGTACGCAGGTTGGCGAACCGAGGAAAAGGAACTCGGCAGACCCGAAGGTCTCCCACGCACAGCCGCCATTACACGAAACTGCGGACGCAAAAAAAGCGCCTGCAATCGTGGTCGGGGCGCCGATGCGCCTTTTCGTTCGGGTCGCCAAACCCGGTCGCGGAATTGGCCGCGACTGGAGCAAGGTATCGCTGTGGGGGCTCTAAGGCAAGGTTGTTCTTTGTACGAGTTGTCGCGGAAAGCTGTAGGCAAAAGTCAGCCAAGAGGCGAGTTGAAGCTAGGCAACCTGAAAAATACCAATTGAGCCCGTTGCGGAGACAGACGGAAGTAATTTGGTCGTGAAACCCCAGTTCTCGCGGGGCTGGAAATTGGTGGATACTTAGCCGTATCTCACAAGGTATCTACAAATAAATAAGTTAGTTATGGCTTTCAGTGGAATCGAATTTGGAATCTGTCTGTAAAAACTTGTTTGCCACTGATGAGCTGGAGTTTTTTGGGGGGCCTGCACAGAGATTATCCTTTCACGATTGTCCACTCGAGAACGGCAGCAACCGCCCCGTAGATGCCGCTGCAAATCGGTTTAGTTAATTTAGATTGACACCTCAGTAAGGAGGTTAGGCCCGATACAATAAAATGCCTATTTAAGTCCACGCGGTTCGATAGCTGTCCGTAACCAATCTGTTTCGTATATAGCCGAGGTCGATGCGACGATGGTATTGAGGAATTCTTAGCAGAGACGAAGATGGCTACGGCCACTGAATGGATTCACTCCCCCGAAGCACCGACTTCAGGTTTTTGGGCTAACTGATCCCCGAGGTCCCGATTTGGCCGGCGGAAGGCATCGCGTTCCTGCGAGCTAAGCGCAGCGAAGGCCTCGAACACTTGCCGATGTTCCGAGACAAATCTGCGGAACTGGATAAATGGGAAATCACGTGTGAGCCACCAGACGCGCTTGAAAAGCTGTCGCCTCAATTCGGGAGTGACCTGAAGATAGTTGGAGTGAAACCTGCGCGGGCTGCCATGGTCGGGCACGTCGATCCAGTAGCCTTCTCCTCGTTCCGGGCGTGTTCCGAAGAATTTGATCTTCACGTAGCCGTGGCCGTCGAACCGCTCTCCGGTTTCGATTTCATCTCCAGCATAGGCATATACCAAGGTCATCGGCTGAACGGGATTGATCTCCAGCTTGTCGGAATGCCAGCACGCTGTTTCCTGCCGGCTCTGTAAGGAGTAGCCGTAACCCACAAGTGCATAGCGCTTGCTCAAGACCTTGGTCCGGAGGGAAAAGACGTGCACATGATCTCGATTGGCTGGAAGGCTGAGATACATACCCAGGAAAATCGCCCGACGGTCAAGCAGTCGCCGCAGCTGCGGAGTTGCCGTCAGAAGTTCGATGAGCAGCGTCAGCAGCAGAGCGAATATGGCCGTTGCGAGCGGCACGAAATAGCGCGCGATATCCAGGTCATCGTATTTGCCGAAGTAACTGGGGAACCACAGCTTGATCTGAGGCGACAACACGACCGCCAGCCAGGCAGCAAAGCCCAACGCGACCAGACGCTGCAGTGCTGACCACGGACTACCCATGAACCTCCTTGACGCAAGCTAGACCAGAAGGCGTTCCGCCGTTCGTCGAAGCACTGCCTCGTCGATTCGCTTGATGACCCGAACCGGCTTGCGCCGGCTGCTTCGATCGAGGATACGCACGCGTCCATAGTTGCGGCCCGGGTGCGCAATCACGGCAAGACACATTTGATCGTACTCGATGGCAATGCTGTCGTCCAAGGCGATAGCCGCGAGCGCTTCGTCACAGATGGGGAAGCTGCGCGCGATCGACAGTTTGATGGACTCATTAATGGGATTACCGTCCCGGATCCGGTCCCTAGAAGGGTCGAGTGACGTATCGATGCTATGGCATCGAGCGGAAGTAGAACGGTATCCAGCCCCGCCGCGAGAAGGATCTCCGCGGCCTCAGGATCGAACCAGAAATTGAACTCCGCCGCTGCGGTAGCGTTGCACGGGCAGGCTGGAAAACTGCGAACCGTTAAGTCAAAAACACGCAGATCCTTAGGGAAAAGGCAGGCACAAAAAAGCCCGCACATGGCGGGCCTCTCTTGGTGCCAGGTAGCGAGAAATCGCCATAGGCCAACTTATTCTGGTGCGGAGACAGGAATCGAATAACACATGGCACAGCCTGTTATTGCTAGCGTGCGCCATCCAAAAAGCTAAAGCGTATCCCTAAACGTATCCCTAAATCGAAATTCACCCAAATGCCCAGTGACCCTCAGACTTTCTGAGTGACGAGTGCAATCAACGGCATGAGGACGAAAAAAAGACCGGCCGAGATCCTGTACCTCGCCCCAATGCCGTTAAGCCAATTCTGAAAAGGCCCCTGCTGCTTTACTAACCATCCGATGTACCAAGCAAAGAGATTCATTAGTACACACATAGACAGACCAACAGACAGGACGACGGTCCAAATCGACAACCATCCCCAACCATGATCAACGACCATAGCTGGGATCTGGACGAGAAGCCCTCCTAGAATTACACCGGCCATGCAAGCGCCCAGCGAATGAGTGCCTGACAAGAGCAGGTTTGCAAGATAGGCCGTCCCGGCCAGACCAGGGCGTATCAAAAAGGCGCCGAAGAAGACCAGGCCTACAGAACCAGCCACGTTCCACAGACTAGGGCCTAACCCTTCGAGCGCCGCCATCGTCAGATACTTGCCACTCGAGTAATCAGCCGCAACGTTGGCAAGCAGCGTAAGCAGAAGCCCAAAAGCGCCCCAGGAAACGGACTCCCTCACTGCTCCTTCAAAATCCCCCCTAGACCAGAAGCCGTTACGGCCAAACCAAGCACGGTCTACAGATCTAGCTCTCAACCCCATTGGTCTACTCCCTGTCATGCATTGATAGTTTGGCCATACGCACATAATCGCCAGCGGACTACTTCAATTTAACTAGCTCAATCAGAAGATGCACGCGCAGTCGCCTGCAACGCGCCCCGTTGCAGAAATGAAATAAGGGAGCTGAAACCCTATCCCTCGAAGATGGTGCCGGATCGGTGTGGATGATGGCGGCGGTGATCGCTGACCGCGATGGCCGGCGCCGATTTGGCGATGAATTGTACGAGCAGCAGGCTGCCAAGCTGCTGGGCCTAGCGCAGGGGCCAACAGCAGGCACCGAGGCTGGCCAGTGCCCCGACCGCAATCCCCGCTGGGGCCGGGGACCCTGGGAGTATGGGCAACATACGGGGACGGAAACCCGCGCACCTACGCTAGCGGACCGAGCACCAGGTTACTGAAATTTCAATCATTGAAATCTGCCGGGCCATGAGTGAAGGAACGATTCTTGCCAATACGGTAAGGATGAGGACAGGTGTTCAAGAAGCTGCACAATTCACCCCGGTTCACCTGATTCACCAGTTCACTAAGCTGGCAGATCACCCGCTAACAAAAAGGCGCGGGTTTCCTGCCCCGTATCTTGCCTAATTTCTCAGGGTCCCCGGCGGCTTTCAGAACCCGGAGGACAAGGCCTGCCTCTGCCGCTGAAGGCATGCTCGATTGGGGGCATGGGGTCGCTGGATAACTACCAACCTAAAGCGGTGTAACATGTGTAACGGGTGTAGCGAAACCATTTAACATATTGATTTATAAGAATAAAAAGTGATGTACACGTTGATAGAGACGCTTGTTTCAGCAGTGTAACTACGGAAACGGTGTAACCGCCATAGGCTGCTATCGACCCTTAGCTGCAGGAGCGTGCCCGGCATAAAGGGCACAGCTCTATGGCGAAAGGCCAGGGGTCACCACCATATTTGTACAGCCAAGCTTCCTGTCAGAAACCAGCCAGGCTTAGGCATTCCAACCCGATGCGCTAGTAACCCGACCACGAGGTCAGTAAGCTCTTGCCAGGGTAGCCAATTGCCACAGTTTTTAGGGATGAACGAATGCAAGATCCGCGTCGCATGATGCCCGCAGTCCTGGATCGCCACATTGAACACGAAGACCAGGACGCCTTCGGACACCGCCACTATGCTCAGGCACTGCGTTGCTTGATCGAGGATGAAGGGCATCAGCCCCCGTTTAGCATCGGGTTGCTGGGCGGCTGGGGTACCGGCAAGAGTTCGGTGAAGGAGCTCTATACGCGGGCACTGGCAGACGACACCTCTACTGCTGGTGGACAGCAGCCCAGAAGTCAACGCTTCAAGAGCATCACATTCAACGCCTGGCGGTTCGGTGGAAAAGAGCAAGATATTAAACGAGCGCTTCTTCGCCACGTGTTCCTTGAACTGGGCGGAGATGAGAGCAAGCTGCAGGACGACCTGTACCGAAACGTGACTCACACCACATCAGTGCCCAAGAAGGTCAAGGAGCTTATCAAGGAGCACCTTCACACTTGGGCAGCGCCGGTGCCCGCGTTTGCGCTCGCCTTCACTGTCTACGTCATCTTGGTCATCGTCGGGCTGCTGTTCCTACCATTAGACGGCGGCATAGCCCAGGGGCTCTTCGTAACCGCAGTCAGTGCGGTTTACGCCTACCTGATTAGCGTCATGAAGCCTTCAGCAGTTAACCCATTCAACACGATCACCCGAGTGCATCTGCCGAGTGTGAGTGCCGAGCAGTACGAGGAGTTACTCCTCCAGCAGCTACGCAAATTCAAGCCCAGCAAAGACAACTCAGTGCCTTACGAGCGTCTTGTCATTTTCGTAGATGACCTTGATCGCCTGTCAGCAGAAGAGATGGTGTTGGGATTGGATGCAGTTCGCACCTTCATGGAAATCCCTACAGAAAAACTGCCCAAAAACCTGGGGCTGGTATTCGTCATCTCTTGCGATGAAGGCAAAGTGGCAGACGCACTTTTCAAGCGCAGGAGTAACCCTGAACAGCCAGGCTCGATTTTCAGTTCTGCCGATGCGCGCCGCTATCTCGACCGCATTTTCCAGTTCAGGCTGGAGATTCCGCCGCCACCACGCAATGACATGCGCCAATTCGCGCTTTCGAAGCTAAAACGCTTCCCCGAGCTCGTGCAAGATATTGCTGATAAGGGTGCTTCAGTGGAACAGATCGTGGATCGCATGATTCACGTGAACGTCACTGACCCTCGAAATGCCCTTCAGATCGTCAACGCCTTCACTCAGACCTGGTGGCTAGCCAAGACGCGGGAATTCGACGCCATTGGGAGTGACCGCCCTGGTGGTCTGCATGAGGGGGCCGTTACGAAGCACCCGATCGCACTTGGCGCGCTCAGTGCAGCACGCGTGAGCTTCCCGGGTTTCTACCGTGATCTCCAAGATGATCCTCAGCTACTGCTCCGCCTGACCAACCTCATGGTCAGGCAAACATCGCTTCATGACGAGCCTCTAGAGGCACATCACGTCCTCAAGCGATACGTTACTCAGGAAGGAGATGACAAGCCGATCCTCGTGGAAGGGTGCCGGGATCTGCGCCAGTTCTTGGCAAGCCTGGTCGGCATTAACTGGCCTGAATCTCTGCAAAGCCTTCTCTTGCTTTCTGAAGACACCGTTACTCGCCAATATGGTGCTCACGCTTCAAGGATCTACAACCAGCTGGTCTCAGGCGACACCCAAGGCTTCTTGGAAACCCTCTCGCCACGAGCAAACGAATTGTTGAGCGACGTCGAGGGGCAGTTACTACACAACATGCTCAGCGAGTTGCACCGTACTGAACAAGCACTGAAATTCAACGCGATGCGCGTGGTGGCAGACATCATTGATCGCCTGCCAGTCCGTACTCGGGAAATGGTGCTCGGCATTCTTTGCAACGATCTGGTCACCTCTCCAGAGCTTCGAACCTCTCTGGGCGTTGAGAAAATTGATCGCATCGTTAAGGCTGCCCACCCAGTGGATCAGCAGCACGTAGCTGCTGTACTCATCGACAGCCTGCTCAACGTAGATAAACCGGGCACGCTTGATCTCCCTACGGGCCAAGCGCCCAACATGGAAGAAGCCATCAACATCGCCAAGTGTGCCGCAGGCACGGCACTACACGTGCTGGATGCTCATGGCTTGCCTGCCCAACCCAAGCTAACGTTGATGAACTGGCTTACCGATCGGACAGTTACCACCGCAAAAGGCTCCCTCAAGCTGCCGTTCCTCGACTTCCACAAATGGATGGACGGTTTTGAGTTAGCGCTGCTTCCAGAGATCGGGCCGGCCTATGTGGATCAGCTGACTGCGGCCCTGCACGCGCACGAAGCGGGCGAAATTGATGACGGCCAAGCGCTGGTCGAGCTGGGGACGGAAGTTACCGTGGCCAGGGTTGATCACGTCTGGGCCCAACTGGCCGTTGAAGGTGAAGACAGCCGGCTCAAGATGTGGGCACAGATCAGAGCGGCTAGCAGTCTCTATGCGCCAGAGCCAATCAGCTGCGTGCTGAATGCAGTAGAGCAGCACCATCGCTCCGCCGAAGACAAGCAGGTTTTGGAATGCTTGAAGCTCCTGTGCAAGCGTGTCAGGGAGGTCAAACAGGAACCACTCGATTACCCGCGAGCCTTCCGCCTGCTCATCGACATCGGCGCTTCGCGGCTTCCACGCTTTGATGCCTCGCACTACCAGGCCTATGCCGATCTCTGTACAGGGCTCAGCGAAATCGAAGGTTACGAAAACGACGCGGCCACAATCCTGGAAAAATTCGTCATCCTTGATGAGGACGCGCTTGGCGAGGCTTTGGATCACTGGATCGCAACGCCGCTGGAAGACGTTCCTCCCCAGTGTCGCAAGGTGATGTTTGAGGCCTATGAGAACCTGTCTGAAGGGAACCAAGAGGCTGTAGCCACACATCTCACACAACTGACAGAAGGCACCGTGCTTGATGAGCGAGACGAGAGTCTCTACACCGACGCAGCCACTCACATTCCTATCGAACATTGGGGACGCTCGGATCTGCAGGCCCATCTCGACAAGCTTCTGACAACGCTGCCAGGGAAAGCAGATGAATGGGATACCTACCTGAAATTCCTGCTTCCGGGGTTGAGCCGCGTCATCCTGCAGGCAAGCCCAATCGTTCTGGGTCCAGCGCTGCAAAAGCTGGTTAGCAATGCCAAAGATTACCCAGAGATTTATGAGGAGCTGCACCGCACGATGGTCGGTCGTTGGCCTTCAGAGGATGTTCTCACCAGCGGCTACAGCCCGCAGGCGATGTTCACCGAGGCGCGTCTCGCTGTTACAAAGGCTCCTTGTTACGTTGGACGGAACACCCTGGCATCCCTGAACAGCATGTTGATGGACAAGATAGTGCCGCCTTCTCTGGCCACTACGCTTGTGGAAATCGCGCACTTCGTTTGGGAGCAAAGCCCAGAAGAAGCCGCTGAGTTCCTGAGCACCAGTGGCCATGAGGTGCCAGTAGAGCAAATGGCCCATTTGCCTGACTCGATCAGCTTCGGGAACGCTGATGATGTAGCTTTGCTGGAGCGTGTCTGGAAGGCTCTGACGCCCAAGCTGTCGATGCAGGAAGACTTTGAGACCACCAAGGGCGTGCTTCTCTTAGGAATGCGTGGCAACACACAAGATCCTGACCTGGCGTTGTCCCTGTGGTGTCGAGCCTTGGCCGCCGAGGCCCACGGCAATCTCAAAAAGCTTCTTCTGGATGCCGAGACGACGGATGAACACAAAGCTCGTCTGTTTAAGCAAATCGTCCGAGCTGAAGGTGGAGAGGATCACAAGGAGTCACGAGAGGTACTCTCGCTCGCGATCACCATCTTCAAAATGCCAGACAGTCCACTGAGCTGGTCTGCTGTCCATGCGTTGCGCGTTGAGATCAGTAAGCGGCTGGTAACTCATGAGGAGCGGGTCGACTTTGCCAAGCAATTGCTGAGCGAACTTCGCAACGCAGCCTCTGAGACCGCCAAGGGCCATATGGCGACTTGGGCTAAAGCGTTAGGTACTGACGCCGTTCTCAAGGAGTTAAAGCCTGCCGGGCTGAAGGAAGAAGATCTGAGCATCATTGGTAAGTTTTTCGGCGATAGCCGGACAATGAAAGGATTGGTGACTCGCTGGAACAATCGTAAGTAGAAACTTTTCTAGGTCTGAGGCTGCCCTGATGGGGCAGCCCGTTGGCTAACGTGAGTATACATAAAAAATATATGTTCAATTTTTTTGCAGGACTGAAACTTATGCGCAACAGTGATGCGAAACTGGTTACCAAGGACGAAGCCATTCAGTCAGTCTCCCTTCCCGCCAAAATAACTCTAAACCCTACCCCCAAGATCTGCCTTGTCGATGTGGAGCCTACTGTTGGTGATATATTAAAAAAACGGCTGTACGATTGTACGCCTGCGACATTAGGTGCATATGTCAATGCACCTAAGTCTAGAGCAGGCATGCAGAACCTTATAGTTCCGTTGGTTTCATTGCCCCCGAACCTTCACGAATATGACGTGGTAGTCGTTGACCTCGCGGCTAAAAATCGTGTGGACGTGAGTGAGGCTACCGCAGATTTGAAAAATGTCAGTGGGAAATCGACGTACGCTTTGTTGAGCTCCTATCCCGAACAGGTGTTCAACTCTAAAGCTTTCGGTGCTAAAAGATTCAGCAATGAGATTTCTGGGATGTTGCAAAAGGAGTCAATCCTTATAATATTCGCATCCGAGAATGAAAAAGTCGATTACGATATTGTCGAAATATCCAGTCGCGACAGCTCGGTAGTCGATCAGTCACATTGCAATACACTAGAGCTATGCGGCGGCATAGCTCAGTTTAAAAATAAGCACGGAAGAAAAATGACATTGGCAGAGACCTCATCCAGATTTAATTCTTTGCTGGGCAAATACTTGAACGGTGCTGAGTATGATGTCGTTTTCTCTCACCCAAGAGTATGGAGTAATGGGCAGCTGGTGGCCAGCAGCGAGTTCAAGCCATTACTTGTCAATGACGCAAATGAGGTCGTAGCCTACTTAACTTCTGTGGAGCAGGGATTTTTGTTTGTACTGCCTCAAATCACGAATAAGGCTGAGTTTCTCGAAGAGTTTTTCGACTCCTTAGCCGAAACTTTACCTAAGATCTTTCCTTACAATGGATTGTTTTCCTGGCTGAACGACGGAAGCTACCCATTACCGGGCGAGCAAGATCTTCTCCAACAACGCAAAATAATTGAAGAAAAATATAAAGCGGAAATCGCTGAAAATTCAATTGCCGCAGCCAGCCTGAAAGAAGAGTTCAAGTTCCTCAGAGACATGCTTTCAGAGTCGGGCGACCCTTTGGTAGAGGCGGTGCAGGAATATTTTAGATGGCTTGGGTTCTCTTCAGTAACCAGCATGGACGAACATAGTACGGATGTTCTGGAGGAGGACATACAAGTAGAGCTGGAAAATGGGTTGTTGATAATTGAGGTTAAAGGCATTGGTGGCACATCTAAGGATAAAGAGTGCGCACAGATTTCCAAGATCAAGCATCGGAGGATGGAGGAGCGCCAGGCTTTTGATGTTTCGGCTCTCTACGTAGTAAACCATCAACGCTACCTTTCTCCACGGGATCGTATCAACCCCCCCTTCACCCCGAATCAAATAAAAGATGCTATGCTCGACAAGCGCGGGCTAGTCACCACATTCCAACTCTATAACGCATATTTTGATATCGTAAGTGGATTGATTGCCAAAAAAGACATCAGAAATCAGCTACTAAAGTTTGGGCTTGTAGAGTTTTCACCTCCGGAACTATTGGAGGTCGGTGTCGCAGACGAGGTCTTCAAGAATGGGACCGTTGCAATTCTAAATATTTCAGGGTGCCGACTTAAGAAAGGGACGAAGCTGCTTGCAAAGAAAAACGAAAGTTACACCTCGACGGAAATAATCGGATTGCAAATCAACAGCGTTCATGTTGACGAAGCAGAAAATGGCGAGATCGGAGTGGAGTTGAGTAATGCCATAAAAAAGGGCTCGAAAATTTACATTACGGGCTCAAGCAATTAAGGCTGAATCATGTCTACTCCTGGCCCCTAGCTACCCATCTTTAAGGGCGGGTTTGGGTCGAGAGCGGTCACAAATGAGCGGGCTCTGTCGACCAAAACTAGTTATACGCTAACTTAACACAACCGATTTTTTAGATGAACACGTAGGAAAACCTGAACCATGCAACAGCAAACAGCCCGCATCTGCGGGCTGATTCGGAGTTACGCTTCCAGCAGGTCTGCTATGGTGATGTCTTTAGAGCGGTCTAGCACATCGTCTCGCTGAAGCTCTCTGGCTGCAGGGCCGAAACCTGGAATTGATAACCTTGATAACGCCATGCCAGCCCCACCTCGATGACGATTTGCTGCCAGGATGCGAGCCCCCACGCCTACGAGCTGCTCAGCCAAGTGATTCCACTCATCACCGAGAGCTATCTCGATCGCAGCCAAAGCTGTGCTCTGCGCCTCGTGCCCTTGTTTCTGAGCATGTACGATCTGAGCGTCTAGCGAGTCAATCTCTGCCTGCAAAGCAGTCGTCAGCAGTTCTTGGCGCCTTGCGTGTTCATCCGCCTCAATGAGCTGGTTACTTGCTTTCTGCATCTCGGTGTTTGCCGCCTTTTCACCTTTGCTATCACCAGAAGCGATACTTCGTGCATACAGGTTTGCCGCGTCCAACTTGGCCTGTCGAGCCGCTTCAAGCGCCAACTCCATATCTTTCTGAATTGCTTGGAGGCGTCCAAACAGGAGCCTGCGCTTCCCCTCCAAGATGGAGATCGCGCTAGTTGAATCAGACATGAGCTGGCGGGCTTGTGTCTTGCTTTCCTCGGCATTTTCGAGGCGCTCACGATAATCTATCTCGTTGTCGAGCTTCTCCAGTTCCGCAGAAATGCTACGGACGCGACACTCATCAGCGGAAATCTGTTCCGCGGCTGCCGTAGATTCAGGGCTACCTATACAATTGCCGTTGCGCCAAGCATTCGGCATGTCTCGCCAAGCTGAGAGTTGACCTGGAATACTGGCCTCAAGCGCATCACGTTCAGCAATCAGTTCATCTCGCTGTTTTTTGAGTTCATTCATGATCGATACCTAAAAATGGGTTTGTGTTGTGACCGGGGCTGGCAAGACCACTCGCTGCCATCGCTACCTCATGGATTAGAGGTGGTGGTTCAAGCGGCCTGCGCTTCGTTCTCAGCCGGTTCAGGGATCGTCACGACTACGTAGCAGCGCTGCAGTCCAAGGCCGGGCAGGCGCACAGATACGGAGGCCTTGCCGTCCTTGCCAGGCTCCAGTACTCGACGCCGCAAAAGCTCTTTGTTCACTGCATTGAGGTTCATGCCGCGGAAGATCTCAGAGCGCCAAGCTTCCGGGAGTACGTAATAGGTCGTCGTCGTGTGCGCCGTGTCACCCATGCCATGTTCCATAGACTTGCGAAAGCCAAGTCGATCAAGGGTGCGGGGACCATGTTCATCAAGCTTGGCAGCAGCAGATTCCCATCGCGTAAAGCGGCTTTCGCCGAACCTCTCGATCACTTGGCGAAGGCGAGCAAGAACTGCATCACCTTCCATGTTCCCGGCGCCGCCTCTCTCAGCCAACCAGGCCTCCAGGCATACGCGGGCGGAGTCGAGAGCCAATCCATCCGGCCATCCAGTAACGCCCAGGGCGGTGGCCAGCTCTCCAGCCGCTGCAGCCAATCCGAAGCGAGTAGCAGCACGCTGAGCCTGTCCGCTCGCACTGATTGGTAGTGCTTCTGCAGTGAAACGCTCCACGGTGCTGCGGACCATGGCTACGTAGGCGCGCAGTTTGACCGGGTCGCATAGGGCCGACAGGAATGCTAATGCAGGTGATCCATAGGACTTGGCCACACGGGCTTTCAGAGCATCCGAAAGCGCAGCCGCATCTTCAAAACCATGCAGCTCCTCGAACAGCCCCATTCCTTTTCCGGCATCAGCCGGCACGGCTAGTAGCCGTACTTCCATACCCGCTTTTAAATCTTTGTTTGCTTCGGCCATGTGCTGCGCAAGGGTCTTTTCTCCGGTGGAAAGGAACAGCAATCGCCACTCTTGTATCTGGCGCCCGCTCATCCCACGGTCGTTCGCCCGGGCTTTGCCTGTTCCGTTGCCAAGCATGTAGACCGTTTCCCCGATGATCCTTGGATCGCACATCCCGATTTCATCAAGCACCAAAAGGCCGTCGGAGTGTGCCGCCGCGATACTCTCAAGCGCGTTATCTGTAGAACGCCAGGAACGCACAAGGCGTGGCCCTCCCCAAACCGAAGCGGCCACCTGTAAATGGGTGGTCTTCCCGCCCGAGCTATCTCCATAGAGGTGGAAGCCGCCTGATTCATGTCCAAGCAAATGCAGCACCGCTCCAGCAAAAGCTACGCACACGACGAATGTCAGGCGGTTGTTTCCCACGCACAACGTGCCGATTTGCTGTTGCCACTGCTCTAGTGTTCCAACTTGGGTAATGGGCGGGAGCTGGGCGCCGGCTTCGTAGAAGTGCAGGTATTCAGTGCTGGCTCCGATCTGCCGATCCGGCACTAGGTAAGCATCCCCATGCCAGCCCAGACGAGTGACCAAGCGAGCGCGCTCGGAGCCGTCATAGCCTTGTAGGTAACTCTGCAAGTCGTTGCGCGAATTGCGAGCAGTACGCACGGGCGCCAAGCGCAGCCCCATATCTACCAGTGGCGCGAGCACCTCTTTGCCAAAGTCACCCGCCATCGCCCTGGCCGGAATGTTGAGGCGCTTGTTGGCACCATCCGGATCATCAAACTCCACCAGTAGGCCCCAGCCGTGGCCTTTTTCGTCACGGGTGCGAGCCAAGATCTCTAGCCGTGAACAAACCGGTCGTGCTTCGCCATCCTCACCGGCATAGAACACCCCATCCTTTGTGACGCGAAAGCCGCTCGGGGCCGGGGCGGCTTTCTTCTCGGATTGAGGCTTGGCCAGGCCAGTGGCCTTGCTCTGCTTGGTGGGTGTGGGCGTGACGGCAGGTGCGAGGGCAAACAGTTCCCCGGTGCGTTGCAGCTCCGACAAGTGTTGGGCTGTCCAGCCTTTGGATTGGGCATCCGCCGCATCGTCACCTTCGCGCCACTCACCGCCCGGCGCGAAAGAGGGGCGCTCACCGTCCATCCCAGGGAGTTGCTCGAACACCGCCAAGGCTACTGTCTGCACCGAGGCAGCGCCAAGCTTCCGCAGGTGATCGGCCAACGCATCCATGCACTTCAAGCCTGGAGCGTCGTTGTCTGGCCACAGCAATACGTCACGCCCGACTAGCGCCGCGAAATCAGCCTTCTGCCAAGAGTTCGTCCCGTTAGGCCAGCAGGTGGCAACATGCTCGGGCAACAGATCGGCAGCGGCATCAGCGGCCTTCTCACCCTCGCACAATACGACTGGTGCCGAGGGACGTTTAGCCAGGTCATCAAGGCGCAGGAGGGGGCGTGGCTCCGATAAGCCCTGCCAGCGCCAAGCCAGCGAGCCGTTAGCAGAGTTTTTACACCAGGTGAGGGGCGCGAAGACTTTGCGCGCCGCACCTCTCTCATCCGGCCCAAGGTCAAAACGGTACAGGACCATAAGTGGCTGACCGTTGCCGTCACGGTAAATCCAAACCTTGGAAGGTTTACCGTGCTGCCGGTGCGCTTGCAGCACCTTCTGCATTGCCTGCTCAGGAATGGGCAACATGGGCACCCACTCTGGCTTTTTTGCCTGACCAGTGGGTGGTGTGACATTGGTGCTATTCGTTGCCTCGACACCTAGGAAAGCCGCCAGCTTGTTGCAAGCTTCCACATCGGTGCCGCGATCAAGGTAGCGTACCAGGTCGATCAAATCGCCGCCTTTGTCACCGGTGGCGAAGTCGCACCAGGTAGCTTTGGCCAGATTCACCTTGAGCGATCCTGAATGCTTGTCAGCTCGGGTTGGGTTGGGGGCGGTGTATTCCTTGCCGCCGTCTACACGCTTGCCATTGGGAAGCCAGTGGGCTAACACGCGATCAATCGCCGCCAGGGAGGCCGATTTGACTTGGGCAAAGGTCGGATGTCGGGAGTTGGGGGTGGTCCTGCTCATGCTTGGCCACCCTCGGCAATCTGAATCCCAGTGGTTACATCATCGACAAGCGCCTTTGCCTGCTCGCCCAGATAATGTGCCGCCCACACCAGTGCATTGTTGTCTTCGCTCACGCCAGCCAGCTGGGTAAGTTTGTTTACGCAGTTCATGAGCACCGATGCCTGCTCCAATGCTTCCTCACCGGAAACACCAGGGCACACCTTGAAGAGCGGTTGATTCAACGAGTTGTGCTTAGAGAAGGTGACCCCACCTACGGTATTGACCTGAAAGTGCCCGTTCATTTCCGGCCCCCTTCCGCGACATGGGAGGTCGAGTCATCGGCATGCACGACCAGGGTACGAATCTGCTCCAGCGTTCCGCGAACATCCCACAGGGCGCCGAGGATCACACGATTAGCCAAACGTTGGCTCTGATCCGCCTCGAATTGGTCCTCAAGCAAGCACAGCACTGCTTGGGCTCGCTCAATAGCGCAGGTGAGCGCATCAATCGGGACGCCTGCCGGCGCATTCGCTGTGATGCATAGCAGGTCTTCTGGCTGAGAAAAGTGCTGTATTGGATTGGTCATTGGGCACCCCCGTTTGCTTCCAGGGCTCGAGCACGGGCCATCGCAGCGTTGTAACGCGCCAAGCGGACGGAGAGGGACGAGTCGGCGTGCAGTGCCGCGATGGCACGGGCCTTCAGGGCAGCAATGTGGTTTTGGAGGGCAGACGGATTGAGGGCGTGCATGGGCGGAGCTCCTTGATTTGAGGAGCTGCCACTGATCGTCGCCAAACGATTTAGGGTGGCAGCTGTGCGCAGGTTGGCGAACCGGGAATCAAGGAACCCGGCAGACCCGAAGGTCTCCCACGCACAGCCGCCATAACACGGGAATGCGGGCACAAAAAAAGCGCCTGCATTCGTGATAGGGGCGCTTGTGCGCCTTGATTTCGTCGGGTCGCCAAACCCGGTCGCTGAATTTGCAGCGACCTGCGAAGAGTAACGTGTGAGCCGACGAGGCGCAAGCCGGTAGGTGCGGGCAGGTTGCATGGCTCTGGGCCATGGCATAGAGTAGGCGGGCAAAGTGAATATCCTCAGACGCCCTCGGTTGCAGCCGGGGGCGTTCTCGTTAGTGAGCGGCGACCGGGCGGCGCTCAAGCTTGAGCCAAGTGAGATTGCGGCCTTGCCGCGCCTTCTCATACATCTGCCCTAGTGCATCGGGATTGGCGAGCACGTTGGGAACCAGCTGCGCCGCATCTCGAATCGTCACGTCGCCAGGCGTCTCGATAGCCAGTAGCCCCCAATCGAGAGTCGGCCAAATCAGCAGCAGAACGTGCGCCCCTTTGGCCAGCGCTTCGTCCCGCAGTTTTTGCAAGCGCGCCAGCCGCCCATGTGTTGGAGCCTTTTGACCCAATTCGTCGATTGCATCGAGCGCTGCGTGAGGGAGGAAAATGGGCGTCATGCGGCCACCTTGTCACGCGCAGCGATACGAGCGCGCGTCCAGGCCTGAACTTCAGAAAGAACCCAAGCCACGGGAGCGCCGCGGGCGGTGCTGTCAGTGAGTTTCACAGGCTGAGGGAATGTGCTTTCAGGTTGACTCATCAGCTTGTAGATCGTTGGGCGTGCAAGCCCCACGAGCTCTACAACTTCTTTCATGCGAATGAGCCTAGCCGGCTGATCGATTGCAGAGCCGCCCAGCGGTGCGGGTTGGAGTGTCATAGCTGTATCCCTGTATTGGTTTTACAGGGCGGAGCCTATGCAGGGGCTACCTAGCTTTGAAGGTTCACTTTACTTTTTGCTTAGTGAACTGGGAGGGCCATAACCCAGCCAGGGAATGCGCTTTAGAATTGCCCCCATCTGAACCTTCGATAGCGACGCCCCTGTTTCGCGCTCCTGCCAGGCACGTAGCTTACTGTTCAGATTGTGCATGGCTGTTCCTGCGGTGATGAGTTCCAGCGCTTTCGCTTCTATGGATTGATCACGGCTCTCCAAGCCTTCCCGGCGCCGAGCAATCCCACTCAACACCCCGTCGATTTTGGTGTCCGCATGCCTCGACGCTGCGTTGGCCAACTCGCCTATCTCACAGCATGCTGCGTTTTCATCAGGTTCCAGCCAGGCGCTAGCACCTGGCACGTAGTCCTCAATGCAGCAAAGGTGCATCTGATAGTACTCAAGGGCGGGTATCTCTTGACCTTGTGTAATCAAGTGTTCGGCCAAGCCGCATAACGCGTGGATAGCATTTGCCAACGCGAAAGCAGCAATAACTTGCACCTCTGTCGCCGTTTCCAGCCCGGTATAGTTCCGGAACTGGGCTACAAGTTGCCTAGCCCCGTAGTGAGAAATCACCTGGTAGATCGCGTCATTGTATTGCAGTGCAGCATTGCTCAGCTCTGCGCCGATTTCCTCCGGCAGCCAGTGGCGGCAGCGCTCCATGATGTTCAGTACGGCATCAACCTCTGAAGCGTAACCACTGAAGATTGGAAGGCGCTTCAGATGCTCCCTGATGGTGCTGGATTCGGTCCGGGTCGGATGGATGGCCAGCCCATCAATGGACAAAGAGTCAGGCTGTATCAACATTCCCCCACGCCCCGGCAGTTTGCGCCGAACCCGCGATTTGCTTTTACCTGAGAGAGCATGCGCATAGGCCAGCAGGCGGGCGAGGGGCTTTTGGCGTTACACGGGACCGCGAGGTTACACCGGATGTACGAAATTATTTTGGTCGGTGTTACGTGCCTAATCCCCAATGATTTCAGCGTCTTGGCCTGATCCGTTACACCGGTTACACCTCGTACACCGGCTTTTGATGGGACGAGCATTGTCATGCCCTCCACCATCTTCTCAGTCTGCTTCATGGATAGAGGGACCTCCCATGGGCAAAATCATAGGGAGTAATCGCATCCCTGCGATTAGCATCCAGGTAGTCGGCCCACCACTGCACCATAAGTCTCCGCTCTTGTAAGTGCTGAGCCTTGTGGATGTAGGCGGCACGCACCGTGTTTCTCTCTTGGTGGCTCATTTGCCGCTCGACCGCGTCTTTACTCCAAAGTCCAGACTCAACCAGTGCAGAACAGGCCATTGTCCGAAAACCATGGCCGCATACCTCTGCTTTGGTGTCATACCCCATTCGCCGCAGGGCTTTGTTCACGGTGTTCTCGCTCATGGGCTTCCAGTGATTGTGGTCACCCGCAAACACCAGATCGAAACGACCAGTGAGGTTACGAACTTTCTCCAGCACCTCTACAGCCTGTCGGCTGAGCGGCACCAAGTGTGGCGTGCTCATCTTGGAGCCTCGATGGGAGTTCTTCACACCCTCAATAGCCAACCTTTCGCCAGGGATTTCCCACATCAGCCTCCCCATGTCTATCTCTCCCCAGCGAGCGAAGCGGAGCTCGCTGGAGCGGATGAACACCAACATGGTCAGCTGCACTGCGAGCTTGGTCAGGCCGCGCCCGCTGTCGGCATCTATCCTCTGGAGAAGCTCAGGTAAGCGCTCGAATGGCAAAGCAGGCCGGTGCGCTGTTTTGCGCGTAGCCGTGGCGCCTTGCAGATCGATCGCAGGGTTGAAATCTAGATGGCCATGCTGAACCGCCATACGGAGGATCCCCGTCATGTACTGGCGTAGGCGTGCAGCCGTATCCAAGGTATCCCTCTTTTCCGCCGCTTTCAGCGGAACAAGCAGATCCCGTGTTTTCAGCTCCGCGACCGGACGATCACCAAGAGTGGGCAACAGGTGGGATTCAATGCGTCGCCATACGGTGGAGGCATGACCAGGTGTCCACTTACGAGCGCAGGCCGCATGCCATTCCTGTGCAAGCAAACGGAAGGTATTCGCCCGGGCATTGACCGCTTCCTGTTTGTCCAAGCGCGCCTGCTCGATAGGGTCTTTCCCAGCAGCAAGGAGTTCAAGCGCCTGAGCGCGTCGCTCCCTGGCCGCTTTCAAGCCGAGCGCCGGATAGTTGCCAAACGTTGCTAAACCATCACGGCCATCAGGTTTGGTGTACTTCATACGCCAAGTCTTGACGCCTGACGGCTTCACCAGCAGGTAGAGGCCTTTGCCATCGAACAGCTTGTAGTCCTTCTCCCGAGGCTTGGCCGCATCACATTTGGGATCGGTGAGAGGCACCACTGTGCGCGCCATAGGGATACGTTTCCTTGTCGAACCGAGATATCCCTAACCATATCCCTAAATCGCTTAGATGCCCAGAGACAAAACGAGACAGGCAGAAACAACAAAGCCCGCGCTAGGCGGGCTTTGCGGGGTGTTTCGTAGACAGTCATAGACTTCTGGAAACTGGTCTCTGGTGCCGGAGACAGGAATCGAACCTGCGACCTTCGCGTTACGAGTGCGCTGCTCTACCGACTGAGCTACACCGGCGTGTAGCGCAACGTACCACTGCTCGCACCCGTTACGCAAACCCCTGTTTCCGCTAGTTTATTGCCCTACCCTCAAGCCCCCTTGCACCCTTTCGGCGCCAGGTCTTCCTCGATGTCGGTCGTGCACGCCCACCCAGTAGCCGAACGCGTCAGGGTCAGCGCCTTGCCCAGCACATTGGCCGGGGCATCCACCAGCGTGCAAACAATGCTGCCGCTGCCATCCGCCGCCTTGCCGCTGGCCGTAATCGCACAGTTCGCCGTTGCTGGCTGGCCACCCAACTCGGCCGCCCCAGCCACATCCTTCCCGTCATTCAACCGCAAATCCATCGCCGTCTTCAGCGCGCTGATCTCCAGCAACCCGGCCGCAGCCTTCGAACGCGACTGGTGGTTGGTGTACATCGGTAAGGCGATGGTCGCCAAAATGCCGATGATCGCGACAACGATCATCAGTTCGATCAGGGTGATACCGCGTTGCCCTTTCATGAACGTATTTCCTTTTTGATTCGCTTACTCGTTGAGGTCAGTTCCGCCTCAAGCGGCAGCGGCGCAGTAGGCCTGAACAGACACCTTTTGTCACCCCTGCCCGCTTGGGCGTCATCTTCGCTGAACTACTCTAGTGAGCATCACGGAAGCGTGCCCTTGCATGGACGCGGCAAGCTGTTTCCAGGCTTGTCGCACGGGCAGAAAAAGGACCTTTGCATGAACCCATCCACCCCCCTCTACAGCTGGCACGGCACCGATGCCAACGGCAAGCCGGTCAGCGGCCAAACGCCTGGGCGCAGCCCGGCCTATGTACGGGCCGGGCTGATCCGCCAGGGCATCAAGGTGGCCAGTTTGCGGCCTGCCAGCGGGCTGACGTTCAGTTTGCCCAAGCGGCGGCAGCAGGCTGACCCGGCGGGGTTCAGCCGGCAGTTGGCAACCTTGCTCAAGGCCGGGGTGCCGCTGCTGCAGGCGTTCGAAGTGATGGGGCGCAGTGGTTGCGATGCGGCGCTGGCGGCGTTGCTGGAGAAGTTGAAACAGGATGTGGCCTCGGGCCTGGGGCTGGCAGATGCGTTGCAGCGCCACCCGGTGTGGTTCGATGCGTTGTACTGCAACCTGGTGCGGGTGGGTGAGCAGTCCGGCACGCTCGACCGGCAACTGGAGCAGCTGGCGGGCATGCTGGAACAGCGGCGGGCGCTGCATAAGAAGGTGCGCAAGGCGATGATCTACCCGCTACTGATGTTGCTGACCGGGCTGGGGGTGTCGGCGATTCTGTTGCTGGAGGTGATTCCGAAGTTCGAGGGCATGTTCTCTGGCATGGGCGCTGAGTTACCGGCCTTTACCCAGTGGGTGATCGACTTTTCCACAGGGTTGAGTCGGTTTGCACCGCTGTTGCTGGTGATGGCCGTGGTGCTAGGTTTTGCCGTGCGCCAGCTGTACCGGCAACATGCGCCAGCGCGCCTGTGGATATCCCGGCGGGTGCTGGGCTTGCCGGTGTTCGGCAAGTTGCTGGGGCAGGCGGCATTGGCGCGGTTTGCGCGTAGCCTGGCAACGTCTTATGGCGCCGGGGTGCCGTTGCTGGATGCGCTGGGTACGGTGGCCCGGGTGACGGGTGGCGATTTGCATGAGCAGGCGGTGTTGCGGCTGCGCCAAGGCATGGCCAATGGGCAGGGGCTGAACCAGGCGATGGCGGGTGAGCCGCTGTTTCCGCCGTTGCTGGTGCAGCTGACCGCCATCGGTGAATCCAGCGGCACGCTGGACCAGATGCTGGAAAAAGCCGCCAGCCATTACGAGGAACAGGTCAGCCAGGCGCTGGACCAGTTGACCAGCCTGCTGGAGCCGGCCATCGTGCTGATCCTGGGCTTGCTGGTCGGTGGCCTGGTGGTGGCGATGTACCTGCCGATCTTCCAGTTGGGTAGTTTGATCTGAACATGACTTTATGGACATTCCTGGCCGAACAGCCAGCGTACTTCATCACCCTGGCCACGCTGCTCGGCCTGCTGGTGGGCAGCTTCCTCAACGTGCTGGTGTACCGCCTGCCGATCATGCTGGAGCGCCAATGGCAGCGTGAGGCACAAGAGGTTCTTGGGCTGCCGAGCACGCCGCACGAACGCTTCGACCTGTGCCTGCCCGCCTCGCGCTGCCCGCATTGCGCACATCAGATCCGCGCATGGGAGAACATTCCGGTCATCAGCTACCTGGCCTTGCGCGGGCGGTGCTCAGCCTGCAAAGCCCGCATCAGCCCGCGCTACCCGCTGCTGGAGGTGGCTAGCGCGCTGCTGTCGCTGCTGGTGGCCTGGCACTTTGGCGCATCGGCCGCGGGCTTGCTGGCGCTGCCACTCACCTGGTGCCTGCTGGCCCTGAGCCTGATCGATGCCGAGCACCAACTGTTGCCGGATGTGCTGGTGCTGCCGATGTTGTGGCTGGGGCTGATCGTCAACGCCTTTGGCATCTACGTGCCACTGGCCGATGCACTATGGGGCGCGGTGGCCGGGTACCTCAGCCTGTGGACGGTGTACTGGGTGTTCAAACTGGTCACCGGCAAGGAAGGCATGGGCTATGGCGACTTCAAGCTGATGGCACTGATCGGCGCCTGGGGCGGCTGGCAGGTGCTGCCGTTGACGCTGCTGCTGTCATCGGTGGTCGGGGCGCTGGTTGGCCTGTGCCTGCTACGTTTGCGCCGGCATGCCATGGGCACGGCCATGCCGTTCGGCCCTTATCTGGCGATTGCGGGGTGGATTGCCGTGCTCTGGGGTGATGAAATATACGCCTCTTACATGCAACTGCTTGGATTCTGATGACCAGTGCAGCCTTTACCCCCTGGATTCTCGGCCTGACCGGCGGCATCGGTAGCGGCAAGAGCGCCGCTGCCGAGCGTTTTGTCGAGCTTGGCGTGCACCTGGTCGATGCCGACCAGGCCGCGCGCTGGGTTGTCGAACCTGGCCGCCCGGCCCTGGCCAGCATCGTCGAACGCTTCGGCGCTGGTGTACTGCAGGCGGACGGCCAACTCGACCGCGCCGCCCTGCGCCAGCTGATCTTCGCCGACCCGGCGCAGCGCAAGTGGCTGGAGCAACTGCTGCACCCGCTGATCGGGCAGGAGATTTTCAGCTACCTGGCCAAGGCGCAGTCGCCGTATGCGGTATATGTGTCGCCGCTGCTGATCGAGTCGGGGCAATACCATAAGACCCAGCGCGTGCTGGTGATCGACGCGCCGCAAGAGCTGCAAGTGGCGCGCACCCTGGCGCGGGACAACACCAGTGCCGAGCAGGTGCAAGCCATTCTCCAGGCCCAGCTGGCCCGCGAGGAACGCCTGCGCCATGCCGATGATGTGGTGGTCAATGACGGCGACCTGGCCGCGCTGCATCAGCAGATTGACCGCCTGCACCACTTTTACCTGACTTTACGAGGAGGCCAGCCATGAGCCAGCCATTGACCGTCGACTGCCCGACCTGTGGCGCACCTGTGGAATGGAACGAGAAAAGCGCGTTCCGGCCGTTTTGTTCGGACCGTTGCAAGCTGATCGACCTGGGCGCCTGGGCGGCTGAGGAACACAAGATTCCCGGGGCGGAAGAGTCCGAGGATGAGCTGTATTCGGGGGACCTGGAGCCGCGGCACTGATCCACTAAGACGGTGGCCGTGGCGGCCCTTTCGCGGCGGTTCGACGCCTCGATCAACCCGCTCCCACAGGGCCCTCCACAAGCTTGAAGGCTGGCGCGGTACCTGTGGGAGCGGCCTTGTGTCGCGATGGGCCGCAAAGCGGCCCCCGGTTTTAGCGTTGATGCAGAAATCGCCGGGGCTGCTGCGCAGCCCTTTCGCGACACAAGGCCGCTCCCACAAAGAA